>CALVFL010000048.1 GCA_944326825.1 uncultured Erysipelotrichaceae bacterium | reverse complement strand
TATGCCGTGGGCAGGTATGGATCGTTGCCACAGGACAAGAAGCTTTAGATGATATGATCAAAGTCCGCCAAGATGAATTCTCTCGTATCATGGCTCGTTTTAAAGTGCGGTTGAGTTTAACATCTTCTTCGGTTGGTGAAGTCATTGAAAAGCGCTTGCTCACTAAGACAGATGAAGCAGAAAAAACTTTGAAGCTGGTCTATGACAATAACGATTCTGTTTTAAGAAATCTTTATTCTTTTGATACTGAAAATAAAGATATCTGCGGTTATTCTACAGAAGCGCAATTCATTCGAGTATTCCCATTTGTCCCTTATCAATTTATTTTGATGCAAAAGGTATTCAATGAGATTCGTAAACACGGTCATGCTGGTAAACACCAATCGAGTGGTGAACGTTCGATGTTGAATGGATTCCAGGAATCGGCACAAAAGGTACAAGATCGAAATGAACTATCTTTAGTGCCTTTGTATGAATTCTATGATACTTTACATAGCTTCTTGGACACGGCCGTTCGTAGTGTTATCGAAAGAGCGGAAAGAGCAGCTGATAATAATCAAGGTCTAACAAAAGAAGACGTGAAACTTTTAAAGCTTTTGTATCTGATTCGTTATATCGATGATGTGAAATCCAACATTGAAAACTTAACGATTTTAATGGCCGATATCATTACGGTTGATAAATTAGAACTAAAGAATGCTGTTAAAGAATCACTAGAACGTCTAGTTCGTCAAAACTATGTAGCAAGAAATGGCGATATCTATACCTTTTTAACGGATGAAGAACAAGATATCACTAGAGAAATCAAGAATACGCCAGTTGATACATCATCTATCATTTCAAAGATCGGAGATATTATTTTTTCTGACATCTATCAGAATAAGAAATATCGTTATGGCAAATATGACTTCTCTTTTGATGAAAGAGTAGATGGGCTAAATATTGGCAATACTGGAAGTGATATGTGCTTGCGTTTCATGACAGTCGCTGCAGATGCAAGCGATTTACAGGAATTAAAGCTCATTACCGATTCTAAAAATGATGAAGCAATCTGTGTACTTTCGAGTTCTTATCCATATTTTGAATCGATTGAACTCGCCTTAAAGATCCGTAAATATATTAAACAAAAGAATGTTTCGCAATTGCCAGATACGATTCAAATAATCATTACCGACCGTCAACGTGAAGCATCTAATCTTGAATCGCAAGCTAGGGATGAATTATCAAAATCCATTATAGAAGGTAAATACTACATTTCTGGAGAAGTAGTTAGCCTACAAGGAAACGATGCCAAAACGAAAATCAATAAAGCTTTGGAATATCTTGTAGAGCAAACTTATAAATATCTCAATATGATTGAAACGAATGCGCAATCCGATAGTGATATCTTAAGTATCCTTCGTGGCACAAATCAACAAAAGATGGATGGAACTTATGATAATCAAGACGCTTTAAATGAAGTGGAGAATTATTTGAAATATCAAGCCCAGATGAAACTACCTACTTCGATGGCCGATCTTCAAAATCGCTATTCTAATGCTCCATATGGCTGGCGAGATTTAGATATTGCATCGGTTATTGCACAATTAGTAGCTAATCAAAAAGTAACAGTTAAAGTTGCTGGTATGACGATCACTAAAGAAGATTCACGATTAGTTGGATATTTATATAAGAAATCTGAAACAGGCAAAGTAATGATTTCTATTCGTGAAGAAATACCATCCTTTAAGTTAAAACAAGTCAAAGACTTATTGCGAGAATACTTTGATGTTATGGATCTTCCTAATGACGAAGATGGTTTGTTTGAATTCATTAGTGATCACTTTGGCAATCAAAGAAATCATTATATGAATTATCAAAGAGAATATGCTCAACACAATTATCCGGGTAAGGCAATAGTGGACACAGCAGTTCGTTTGATTGATGATATTCATCTTCATTCAAGCGATAATATCGCTTTGGTTGATTATTTAATTGATATTCAAGATGATCTTTTAGACAGTAAAGAAGACATGACTGATGTAGAAAACTTCTTTGCGACACAAAAGACTATTTTTGATAATGGTTTAAACTTTGTTGATTCTGTTAAATATGAAGGTGATTACTTCATTGGTTTAGATGAGGTTCAAAATGCAGTAGAAGAAATAAAGAAAATCACTACACCAAGTAACGCTTATAACTTTAGCCGTATCAAGGATTTGAATAACTATATTTCGATTATTAACGATGCAAGGGACGAGCTTTTAAAGAACAAGCGAGCAGAGATCAGTTCTTTGATTGATCAATGTGTTCATCAATTAGAAGAAAAAGCAAAAGACAAAGCAGAACTTTTAAATGTACTCAATATCGCAAAAAGATCATTTGAAGAAAGACGCAATGAAGTATTACGTTTAGAATCTTTAACGGCTCTCGATAGTAAGGTGTTAACTTTAACTGATTTAAAAGATCGTTATCTTCGTCAAATGGATCAGATGTTGAAACCAAAGAATGAAGATAATGAAGGGCAAAAACCTAATCCAATAACTCCTCCTAAGTCAAAGAAAAAGAAAGAGTTCTTTATGAACGCAGTTTTCCCTAGAAAAACACTTAAGTCTAAAGAGGACGTTGATTCTTACGTAGAAGATATTCGTAAGATGTTGTTAGGTTATTTAAGTGATGTGGATGAATTAGATATTAAGTAGGAGAGATAAACATGAACAAAAGCGCAATACAAAAATATGCCATATGGGCAAGAAAAGAGTTAATCGAGAAAGTTACACTCAAAGCCTTTGAATATGGTGTATCAAAAGATGAAATTATTGATGCCAATGCCGATAGTGTCAATGGCAAACTTTTAACATCGAAAGAAAAAGCTCAACGACAAGAACTTATCAAAAAAGTTAATGAACTAGGATTAGATGAAACAATCGAAGAAGTAGCTTATACCTGGTTCAACCGTTTTATTGCGCTTCGTTTTATGGAAGTAAATAACTATCTCCCTACAAGAATCCGTGTATTTACCAATGAAAACAACGAATTTAAACCAGAAATCTTAAAAGAAGCAATGAATCTAGAGCTTGAAGGCTTGGATAAGAAGCGAATTTATATGCACTTTCAAGCAAATGATACCGAAGATCTCTATAAGTATATTTTAATTTGTCAATGTAACGATTTAGGTAGATGTCTTCCTGGTATGTTTACTAAGCTTTCAGATTATAAAGTTCTTTTATTTCCAGATAACTTATTAAGGCCAGACAGTGTGATTGGAAGATTAGTCTCTGATATTGATGAAGATACATGGCTAGACCAGGTGCAATCGATAGGATGGTTATATCAATACTATATTTCAGAACGTCATAATCAGGTTGTTAATATTTTAAAGGGAACAGTTTCTAAAAAAGATATTCCTGCGGCAACGCAATTGTGGACAACAGATTGGGTTGTTCGGTATATGGTTGATAATTCATTAGGACGTTATTGGATTGAGAGAAATCCAGATAGTCCGTTGAAAAATAAGCTTCAATATTTAGCAACTTCTAAAAATGGATCTTTGCCGGTTATAGATGAAAAAGTAGATCCAACAGAAATCAAGTTCTTTGATCCTTGTATGGGATCAGGACATATTCTAGTGTATGCATTTGATATTTTGATGGAGATTTATCGGGAGTGTGGATATTCTGATCGAGATGCAGCAGCTTATATTCTTCAATATAACTTGTTTGGATTAGATATCGATGATCGAGCTTACCAGCTTGCTTATTTTGCGGTTATGATGAAAGCCAGAAGTTATAACAGAAGAATATTAACACAAGGTATACGGAATAATTTATCTTCTATTGATGAAACAAATGATATCGAGTCATTTGAATATGAAGGATTAACCAATGATCCGGAAATGAATAAAATCGGAAATTATTTAGTTTCTGCTTTTAAAGATGCCAAAGAAATAGGTTCCCTTTTAACAATCAAGAAATTAGATTATAAACAGTTTGGCGAATATTTGATTAATATTCAAGAAAAGGGAACCGATGATTTATTTTCATTAGATTGGGTTGAACATGTCCTTCCTAAAATGTTACGTATTACAAAACAAGCTTCTATTTTAAGTAATCAGTATACGGTGGTGACTACAAATCCTCCATATATGGGAAAATTAGAAGGGCATCTTAAAAAATTTGTAACTACAAATTATAAAGATTTTTCTACGGATGTTTTTGCGGTATTTATGCGTCGAAACTTTGATTTTACAATTCAAGGTGGATATATAGGCTTTATGACACCATTCGTTTGGATGTTTATTAAATCTTATGAAAAACTAAGAAATTACATCATTAAAAACAAGAGCATTGCCACGCTGATTCAGATGGAATATTCCGCTTATGAAGAAGCAACAGTACCAATCTGCAGTTTTGTATTAAAAAATGAACATAATGAACTACCAGGATATTATTATCGCCTATCTGATTTCAAAGGTGGGATGGAAGTTCAAAAGCAAAAAGTTTTAGAAGCTAATCAAAACAAAGATTGTGGTTATTTTTATGAAACTGTAACAACCAATTTTTCTAAAATACCAGGAAGCCCGATTGCATATTGGGTAAGCAATCAAATGATTAATATAGTTTCAAATGAAATGAGGCTAAAAGATATCGCCGAGCCAAGGGCAGGTATGCAGACAGGAGAAAATGATAAATTTATTAGGTATTGGTATGAAGTTTCTGCTAATAAGCTGGGAATAGATATTAAAACTAGAGAAGAGTCAATCAATAGTAAGAAAAAGTGGTTTAGATACAATAAGGGTGGTGAATATAGAAAATGGTATGGAAATAATGATTTTGTCGTAGATTGGTGGAACGATGGTTATAACATTAAACAAGATAAATTATATAAATTATCTATAGGAAAATGTCTACCTAGTAATTCAAAGCCAAAAAATATGCAATATTATTTTTTAGAAAGTATAACTTGGTCCTTTATAAGTTCTAGTTGTTTTGGAGTAAGATACTCTCCTCAAGGTGCTATTTATGATATTGCTGGCTCGTCTGTTTTTCCTACAAAAGAGTATATTTATTATTTGACTTCATTATTATGTTCGAAAATTAGTTTTGAGTTTATGAGAATGCAAAATCCCACATTAAACTTTCAGGTAGGCAATGTTGCTAATATTCCAGTAATAATAAATATGGATAAGAAAAGTAAGATAGATACTTATTCAAAAGAAAATATTTATCAAGCTAAATCAGATTGGGATTCTTTTGAAACATCATGGGATTTCACTGTACATCCACTAGTTAAGAATCATGTATCTACTATTTCAGAAGCTTATTCATTGTGGTCTAAAGAATGTGATGATCGATTCAATCAGTTAAAAGCGAATGAAGAAGAATTGAATCGTATCTTTATTGATATTTATGGATTACAGGATGAATTGGATCCTTATGTAGAAGATAAAGATGTAACAGTTAGAAAAGCTGATTTAGAAAGAGATATTAAATCTTTAATTAGCTATGCGGTTGGCTGTATGTTTGGTCGTTATTCACTAGATGTAGAAGGATTAGCGTATGCCGGTGGTGAATTTGATTGGAGTAAATATCAATCATTTGCACCGGATAAAGATAATATCATTCCTATTTGTGATGATGAATATTTTGAGGATGACATTGTAGGTAGATTCATCAAATTTATTGAAGTGGTTTATGGAGAATCCACATTAGATGAAAACTTATCGTTTATTGCATCTTCATTGGGTGGTAAAGGAAATCCTAGAGAAGTGATTCGGAGTTATTTCTTAAATGATTTCTATAAGGATCATTGTAAGATTTATCAAAAACGTCCTATCTATTGGCTGTTTGATAGTGGTAGAAAGAATGGATTTAAAGCTTTGATGTATATACATCGTTATCAGTCAGATTTGATTGCTCGATTAAGAACGGATTATGTACATGAAACACAATCGAGATTGAGCCATTCTATAGATATGATCAATACACAGTTAGATAGTAATTTAACTACATCAGAGAAGGTGCAGTTAAACAAAGAACTTACTAAGTTTAAAGCGCAAGCCGAAGAAGTTAAGAAGTATGAAGAAATCGTACATCATTGGGCCGATAAGATGGAACCGATGGATCTTGATGATGGTGTTAAGGTAAATTACGAGAAGTTTAAAGATTTGTTGGCAAAGATTAAATAAGTGAGGTAGCGCACTATGGCAAAAAACATTGAACCAAAGTTAATGAAAATCGGAGATTATTTGAGGCTTGAAGAAGATACCATTTTTACTATCCCTGAATATCAAAGAGCTTATTCTTGGAGAATAGAGAATTGCGACAAATTATGGCAAGACATCAATGATTATATGGAAAGCGATGAAAAAGATTGTTACTTCTTCGGAACGATCATCATTAGTTGCCAAGATGATGATACACGTTTTGGCTTGATCGATGGCCAGCAAAGAACGACTACCTTCTTGCTTTTATTAAAAGCTTTGTTAATACATATTAATAAGGCAATCCTTGAAACGAAAGTCGATCCTGATTCTGAACCTTTATGTAGAGGGTTACAGGAACGCAGGCGTAGGATAATGGAGATTCTTTATAGAGCAGAAATTGAAAATATCTCATCATTTCCAGATAAAGATAAAGATCTGGAACTGTTTAAGAATGAGATCATTTTAGAAAACCATTCGATTAATGAAAAATATAAAGATGAGCTAGCAACAATTCTTCGAGCCTATGATTTTGAAGATGCAAAAAACACGGTAATAACAATCCCATATAAACAAAAAGACAATAAATATACCAACTTTTTCAGAAATTTTAAATTTTTCTATGACAAGGTGGAAGAACTTTCGGCGTCTGAAGTAAACAAAATCACTAAAACCATTAACGATAATTGCGAAGTGATTGAAATCAAAAGTTGGAAACTAGAACAAGCCATTAAGATGTTTAATTCTCTGAATTCTGATGGGCTTCCTCTTTATGACTCAGATATTATTTCGGCTCAATTGTATGCGGAAGCAGAAAAACAAGGCGTACAAAACGAATTTGCTGAATTGTGGAAAGAATTTAATAATTCTGTCGCTGAATTAGAACAAGGCCGTATTGCGGATATCAATTCAATCTTAATGCAATATATGTATTTTGAGCGTCGCATGGAAACCGTTAATGAAAAAGGATCAGTAAATGTTACAACACCAGGATTAAGAAGATATTTTACAGAAATCCACAAGGAACTATTGCAAGATCCAATTGGTATGTGTAAAACCATGATCAAGATAGTAAAAATGTGGAAAAAAGTTTCTAAATATCCTACAACTCAGGTCTTACAAAAATATAATGAAAACTCAAAGTTATTTTTGGCCAGTTATTTTTTGAGATTTAACGAAGAAGACGTCAACGAGGAAAGCGTTAAACCGATCCTTGAATCTTTCTTGCGCTTGTTTGTAATTTTAGAACTGGTTGATGTTGGATACTCTAGCAAATTATTTAAAACATTCTTGTTTAGAGAAGAAATTAAGCTAGCAGATAAATCGATTGATGAAGCTGAGATTATTAATGATTTTGATGAGCATATTCGGACAAATTGGAACGAAAAAGACATCAAAGAATTAATAGAAGATTATGATGGCAATATCTTAGTTTATTTAAATGAGTATTTACTAGCCAAAGAAAAAAATAACAATTTCTCAATTGGATCAACATGTGATATTGAGCACATTATGCCCGCGAGCGGTTCTAACCTGCAGACTATAAGAAAAGATGCCGGAATGAAAGATGAAGAGGAGTTCCAAGAATACGTCAATAAACTAGGCAACAAAATATTGTTGGAAGCAAAAATAAATCGTTCGATTGGAAATGAATGGTTCAGAACTAAAATATCCTCATCTCTAATCGACAAAACAGGATACCGAGACAGTAAGTATCCTATGGCAACTTGTTTAGTAACTAAATATGAAGAGGATCCTAAACCATATTGGACAAAAGATGACATTAATCGAGAAACAAATAAAGCGAGTCACCGAATTGTAGATTTTATTTTTAGGAAAGGGTAATGCTTGATTTGGAGGTAGATGGCATGAAGGATAACGGTATTTTGAAAGCAAGTGGTTTAATTGATTTCAAACAAAGTGATGATATTGTTTCTGACTTGAAATATATTATTGAAACTTCTCAAAAAAGAGCTTATCAAGCAGTAAATACGGCTTTGGTATGTCGTAATTGGTTAATAGGTTATCGTATTTACGAAGAGGCCTTAAAGAAAGAGGATCGTGCAAATTATGGTTCAGAAGTTATTAAATCTCTTTCTAAAGAATTAAATAAGCTTTATGGAAAAGGTTATTCTAAATCGAATCTATATAACTTTTATAAGTTTTATTGTATGTATCCTGAAATTTTCCAAACAGTGTCTGGAAAATTGAATAGTGTACTGTTATCTTGGTCTCATTACTGTGCGCTCATTCAGGTCGAAGACAAGGAAGTTAGAGATTGGTATGCTAATGAAGCTTTAGATCAATCTTGGAGCGTTCGAACGCTCCAAAGAAATATTTCATCACAGTATTACTATCGCTTGTTGAAATCTCAGAAAAAAGAGCTTGTGAGAGAAGAAATGAGATCTTTAACAGCAGATTATCAAAATGACAAGCTTGAGTTCATTAAGAATCCGGTCGTAGCAGAATTTTTAGGACTATCGCAAAATACAAGTTTTACAGAAACGGATCTTGAGTCCAGCATTATTACCAATTTGCAGAAATTCTTAATGGAACTTGGCAAGGGTTATGCCTTTGTTGCCAGGCAACAACATATCCATACGGAAAAACAAGATTATTATATTGATCTAGTATTCTATAACTTTTATTTGAAATGCTTTGTATTAATTGATCTCAAAACAAGCAAAGTAACGCATCAAGACGTGGGACAGATGGATATGTATGTTCGCATGTATGATGAATTAAAGCGCACAGAAGGTGATAATCCAACGATTGGCATCCTCCTTTGCTCCGATACAGATGAAGACATTGCGCGATATTCGATTCTAAAAGGGAATGAACAGTTATTTGCGACAAAATACAAATTGTATTTACCAACAGAAGAGGAATTACGGGCGGAAATCGAAGCACAAAAGACTATTTTTAATTTGCAACATGATTTAAACGATAAGAACTAGTATTTTTGGAGGATGTACTTATGGCATTAGAAGATATTAAAAAGGAACTTGAACAAAGATTTGAACAACTTTTACCAGAGTTCTATAAAAGACGAATCATTTTTTGGAATGATGAAGCCAAAGAGTTTATTAATGAAATTAGTGAACTCTCTTTATCTAATGCCAAAGTATTGATTCTAAATGAAACAAATCAATTTATTTCTAAAAAGCTATTATCAAATGATGATTTAGATTCGAATTATCTGGTGTACAATCCATTATCTTCGGATATGGAAGAAGATTGGTTTTTAGATATTAAGCTATACAGTGAAGAATATCGTTCGGATATTACGTCGCGTTATATGCAAGAAATGAATATCTTAAACACACCGGCATTAAGAAATGTTGTTAAGGAATATACTACGTTCTTTAATGCGGCTTCAAGACGATCTGCTTTGATGAATGTCGATATTGATATCGATACACCAAATAAACTTCATTTAGCTGTTTTGTGCGCCATTTGTGGTTTAAGAAAAATAGATGTTCAGGACATTATTCAAACCGTTTTAACAGCTGGCGATGATATTAATAACACAATTAAACTTGATCTTTTGAAATATGGAGCCAGCGATGTTTTTTGGC
>CALVFL010000047.1 GCA_944326825.1 uncultured Erysipelotrichaceae bacterium | reverse complement strand
TATTACTTAACATATCTGTATATGTATTTATTATTAAGGAGGATCTATATTATGTTTGTATATAACCCTCATAGATACAAGAACGGTGAAACATTAAGCACGGGATAAAACCCGTGCTTTAATATGGAGTGTTGTCAATCTAAAGTTTCAATAATATTTGAGCAGACAATATTTATTATCTATATATTTTTATCCCGTCTTTAAGTATCTCATTCAACAATTCAAAATTATTTTTAACTTGATCCTGGTTTAACAGATCTACTCTTTTATGCAGCTTATCACGCAGGCTTTCAACCAAACCATAAAATTTCAATCCGGTAATATTTGACGATATAATCAGATCAACATCACTGGTGTCTGTGGCTTTTCCTTTGGCATAAGATCCAAACAAATAACAATATTCTATTTCATAATCATCGAATACTTCTTTGCATACTTTTTTTATTTGTTCAATAGTCAATACTCCGTGATCCTCATCGATGAAACCATACTGGCTCAGTTTTTCCATCATATACCGGTATTTGATCGAATCATGTTTTGAAGGATCGCTTTCATAATTCTGATATGTTCTTAATGGTATTGCCAAATATTTTGCACAATCTCTTTGCGTAAGCATTTTTGACTTTCTTAATTCTTTCAGTTCCATAACAACCTCTAATATAATTATAATTGTCATGGCCAATATGCGCAATATAAATATGCAAGTTTTGCATATTATAGAATACGCAATAATTGCGTCTACTATCTTCAAATTTTACGCATTACTCCCAAGTCTGTACACTTTCTTTTATACCAAAAATGGCTTTAAATAGCTTATTTTATATTGCCTTGGCAATAAAAAATTTGCATTTTATGACAAAATGGCCTAGAATAGTTAAGTCGCAACGAAAAACGACAAGGAGGATTCATGAAGAAAAACTTTACAGTAATCTTAGTGTTACTTCTGTCGCTTTCTTTGTTTGGATTTAAAACAGAAAGCAACTCACCCAAGGTGTTGAGAGATGAGAAAGTTGAAGCAGATGTTGAAATCGACGAAACAGCTCCTGAAATCAGTCCTAAACTGGATGAACTGAATCTGTTAGAGATTGAAGTTGAAAATGAAGAGGGAGATAAAGAAACTAAATATCAGATCCAATATCCGATCGGCAGTGAACTTGATATATTGAACTATGTCGAAGCCAGTGATAACTCAGGTGTAGTTAATCTCACTTCTTTCGGAAAAGTTAATTTGGAAGAAGTCGGAGTTTATGAACTTGTGGTTTTAGCGGTAGATGAATCACTTAATGCATCATCATTAAAACTGGAAGTCAATGTCATAACCAAAGAGGACTACGAAGCAAAAAAAGCTGAACTTGAAGCTATCAGAGCTGAAAGACAAAGAAAAATCGAAGCGGAAAGAAGAGCAGCTGAACAAAAGAAACGCCGTGAAGAAATGCAGGCGATTGTTCAAAACTTAGGTTTAAATAACGCTACCGGCAATAACGCCATCGCTAATACAGCCTTATCACTGGTTGGTTTACCGTATGTATATGGTGGTCATGGACCATCAGGATTTGACTGCAGCGGATTCGTTCAGTATGTATATGCACAGAATGGAATTTCTATAAGCCGTCAGATCACTGCCCAGGTAAATAGCGGTGCATCTGTTTCCCCTGAAAATATCGCTCCTGGTGATATTATCGCTTTCAGCGGAAGTTATACTAACAATATTACTCATGTTGGTATCTATGTTGGAAATGACATGTTCGTACATGCAGCCAATCCAAGACAAGGCGTTATCGTTTCAAGCTTATCAGGATGGGTAAATATCGGTGCCGGCGGTATCGTTAGAATTACAAGAATTGCTTAGTCTAAAAAGTTGAGGTCATCTCAACTTTTTATTATCCCTCATAATGGGGAAGGGTCCTCTGACGAGGACCCCGAAGAAGAGATATATATAAAATGTCCAAGACATTTTATACCAATTTTAATCTACGTATAGCATTATATTTTCAAAAAAGTGTACTTTTCCAGAAAGAGGAAAAGTACACTTCTGACAACTATACACATAATAAAATTGTAAAAATTATGGCTATTTTTCGTATAAATATATGTTATTATTTAAGTAGGTATAACGAAATTATATTTTCAAAAAAGTACACTCTTTAAAAAATGAGTTTCTAGTTCTTTTTGACCTTATAATAAAACGTACTTACCGACATGTTACATTGATCAGCCGCTATCTTGAGGGTGATCTTTTTATTTTCCCACGCCCTTTTGGCATCGCTGAAATTATCGGGAAGCGGCAATTCCGGCCGTCCAAACTTGACCCCTCTCGCTTTGGCGGAAGCTATTCCTTCAGCTTGCCTTTTTCTGATATTCTCCCTTTCATTTTGAGCGACAAAAGAAAGTATCTGAAGCACCAGATCCGCTATAAATCTTCCCATGAGGTCTTTGCCGACTCTTGTATCAAGCAAGGGCATATCTATGACACAAATATCAATATCTCTTTGTGTTAAATTGCGCCATTCTTCCTGAATCTCGACATAGTTCCTTCCCAGACGATCAATACTTAAGATATATAGCACATCTTTTGATCTTAATCTTCTTAACATTCTTTGATAATTAGTACGGTTAAAATCTTTGCCGGACTGTTTATCAATATAGATGCATGAATCAGGGATACCAGCTTTATGCATGGCATCAAGCTGACGGTCTTCATTTTGGTCTAAACTGGAAACTCTTATATACCCATATAAAATAATGATACCTCCTTTGAGATATATTATGCATCAAACTATTTTAATATATCCTCTTTATTAACTTATATCTAAACAAAGGACGATATCCTGATATTTCATGATCATTTCAATAAAAATCCCTCTTCATCATCTAAAGAGGGATCTTATAAATCATATATTTCTTTTAGCTTCTTTAAGGTCTTTCTTAAACTCGACTACCTTGCAGCTTGAACATGTGCCAGCACTGCAGCCAGCACAGCCCGCTGCTTTCTTTTTTAATAATGATCTTATTGCCAGTATCACCAATATAAAGATGATAAGCAATATGATCGCTGTTGACATGTTCATATCTTGAAACATAACTATTCTCCTAATGAATCTGTATATTTAGGTTTCCTAAATAACAAATATATCATAACACCTAGCAGTGCAAATGCAACCAATGTGAATACACTAAAGGTACCGTAAATGATAAGCGAGCCAATCTGGAAGATTATCATGGCAACAACATAGGCAAACAGACATTCATAACCTACAGCAGCCAGTGTCCATTTGGTATTGTTCATCTCTCGTTTGATAGCTCCGATAGCAGCAAAACAAGGGGCGCAAAGAAGGTTGAAGGCTAAAAGCGAATAAGCGGCGATCGGTGTAAACGACGAAGCTAGTGTGCCCCAGAATTCCGCTCCTTCTTCACTTGCTTCTTCAATGCCGTAAATAATACCATAGGTTACGACGAGATTCTCTTTAGCGACAAGACCCATGATCGTGGCGACAGCGGCCTGCCAGTTGCCCCAGCCAAGCGGCGTAAAGATAAAGGCGATTGCACCTCCAATAACCGCAGCGATACTGTAGCTGATCTCTAGTGGTTCTAACATTCTGAATTTACCGTCAACAAAGCCGAAGTTAGTCGTAAACCATACTAAGATCGTTGACAAGAAGATGATCGTTCCGGCTTTTTTGATAAAACTCCATCCTCTTTCCCACATTGATCTTAAGATCGCTCCCAAAGTAGGCACATGGTATTCAGGAAGTTCCATGACAAACGGTGATACCTCGCCTAAGAACGGTTTAGTCTTTTTAAGGATGATGCCTGAAACAATAATAGCTCCTACTCCTAAGAAATAAGCACTTGGAGCCACCCACCATGCTTCATTAAAGAGGGCACCGGAGATCATGGCAATAATAGGGAGTTTAGCACTACATGGAATAAAGGTAGTAGTCATAATAGTCATACGACGATCTCTTTCGTTTTCGATCGTACGGGATGCCATGACTCCCGGCACTCCACAGCCAGTTCCAATAAGCATCGGAATGAAGGATTTACCGCTCAAACCGAACTTGCGGAAGATTCTGTCTAAAATAAAGGCAATACGGGCCATATAACCGCATTCTTCAAGTATTGCCAGCAAGAAGAATAATACTAAGATCTGCGGTACAAAACCTAATATCGCTCCAAGGCCGGCCACTATTCCATCTAAGATCAGTGATTGTAACCAAGCAGCGCAATTTATCGATACCAGGAAGTTTTCGACAGCAGGCGGGATTATCTCGGTAAACAAAACATCGTTCACCCAGTCAGTAGCTGCCGTGCCCACAGTAGTTACCGATATATAATAAACTCCGATCATCACCAATACAAATATCGGCAAAGCCAGGATCCTGTTAGTCACGATCTTATCGATCTTATCGGAAACCGTTTCTTTAATATCTGATTTACGCTTATATGTCTTAGCTATGACTTTTTCAATAAATTCATATCTTTCTGAAGTGATGATCGATTCAATATCATCATCTCTTTTATCTTCAAGCTCTTTTCTTAAGCTGTCAGCTTCTTCTTTTGTTGAAGCATCGATATGAAGTTTATCCATCATCTTAGTATCGTTCTCTAAGTATTTAACACTTAAAAAACGGCTGAAAGCTGCTTCTTTTAAAGAAGAGGATAAAGAAGACAGCGCCTTTTCAACATCTTCGCTCATATATTTGCTTACTTTTGGCAAAGATACATTTTTAACTTCGATACATAAAGCATCGATCGCATCATAGATATTTTGCTTGCTGACGGCGGACATTGAGAATACTTTTACACCTAATTTCTCAGCCAGTTTATCAAGATCGATGACATCTCCCCGCTTTTTAACGACATCACTCATATTGACCGCCACGACCATCGGCAAGCCAAGATCGATCAGCTGTGTTGTCAAATAAAGGTTTCTTTCTAGGTTAGAACCATCTACGATATTCAAGATACCGTCTGGTCTTTCATCAACGATATAATTTCTGGCTACTACTTCTTCAAGCGTATAGGGCGATAAAGAATAGATGCCGGGAAGGTCAATGATCTCTACGCTTTTATCATTGCGGTACTTGCCTTCCTTCTTTTCAACAGTAACGCCCGGCCAGTTGCCGACATACTGATTTGAACCGGTCAAAGCATTAAAAAGTGTTGTTTTCCCCGAATTGGGATTACCTGCTAATGCAATTTTCATATTCATCCTCCTTGTTAGTCTTATCTAACTCATTAACACTATAAAACTTCAATACATTTGGCATCTTCTTTGCGGATCGACAATTCATAACCACGAACAGTTATTTCGATCGGATCACCAAGCGGTGCCACTTTGCGTACAGTAAGCTTCACATTTTTCACAAGACCCATATCCATGATCCTCCGTTTAATAGCTCCTGAACCGTTGATCTTGCTGACAGTAACTGTTTCACCAACTTTTACTTCATTAAGTTTCATATCTGCTCCCCTTCCTAGACCATAATATGCATGGCGACCTCTTTAGATATAGCGATCCTTGCATCCTTTATCAAAACGATCAAACCATTCATATTTGAAGATAACACTTTTACTTTGCTGCCTTCAATAAAACCAAGATCATTCAAATGCTGTTTCTTGTTTTCGGTATAATTGATCTTCACTATCCGATAATCTTCATTGATCGTAGCTAAACTTAACGGCATCATATTACCTCCTCGTTAGTCTTATCTAACACATCATTATTCTATAACTCTGCCTAAGGCTAGTCAATATATTTTGTTAGTTAAAACTAATATTTTGTATTATTACTGCTGACTGGTAGCTTTATCAATGCATTCTTTAAGCTCATTTATCTTTTGAACACTGTCCCCATAAACGATATAACCGTTTCTTTTATCTTCAATGATGAGATAACTGGCAGCATCATTATAGGCATATAACATATAGCGTCCTAATTCTTCATTTTCAAATTTTCCTGAAGATAACACAAAATTATTTACACCATTAACCTTATGACCCGCAGTAAATTCTGAAACGACTTCAATAGATTCGATATCGTCATAATACAGCGATATATCACGATAGGATGAAGAATTCAGATCGATGTGATCGTCCAAAACTTCATAATTGACTTCACCGGTATAAAGCATCCTGTAAAAGAAAAAAGTTACAAGGACCAACACGATAATACCGGCTATCTTACTCATTTTATGCGATCTTTGATCATACTCTTTCTTGCCTTCTTCATTCAGGATATATCTTTGACCTAAAAAGACAAATCCTAAAGTAAAGACCAGGATCGGCATCGTCAGATGGATCAGGACATCGATATTAAAATAACCTCCAATCAGCATTATCGCAAACGATAAACATATCACGCCCATGACATTGGCAAGTTTTATCTTATCAACTTTTGCCTTTTCTTTTTCCGACATCGTATTATAGCCGGCAATTAAAAAAGCCCCTTTATGTCTGAACATCATAATGCTTATTATTATAAGGACGATTCCTAAAACCAATAGTATGTAATTCATATGATAATGTCAATGTTATTTTCACCAAAACGGATCGACTTAATTTCACCAATTTGGGCCGAGTTATTTTCACCATTTTTGGTGAATTTTACTTGGCCCATGTTTTTATTCTTCCATAGCTTCTAAGACATCTTTAGTTCTATATGATGGTCCTACTATATTGATGATGTGGGAATGATGAAGAAGACGATCTAGTATAGCGTTAGCGATGACCGGATCAGAAAATGTTAAGCTCCATTTAGATAAGTTTTGATTGGTCGTGATGATCGTTGATCTTTGCTCATATCTTTTAGATATGAGCTGAAAGAACAGATTAGCTGATGATTTATCAAAATTGATATATCCGATCTCATCGATAATAAGTAATTTATAACGATTGATCTCTTTCATTCTTTTGGATAGACGATTCTCATTTTCAGCAGTTCTTAATTGTTCGATCAGATCTTGGCAGGTCATAAAATGGACGCTGTATCTGTTCTTAGCTGCCTCGATACCGATCGATGTTGCTAAATGGGTCTTACCGGTTCCAGATGATCCGATAAATAAGAGGTTCTCTTTTTCTTCGATGAAACGAAGCGAACAGTAGTCCATGATCTCTTCTTTACTGATGCCGGGTTGAAAACTAAAGTCGAAATCATCGATTGTTTTGATAAATGGAAAGCCCGCCGTATTGACACAAGCACTGATCGCTCTTTTTTTGCGCATGTCTTTTTCTTTTTCACTCATCTCATATAAAGCGTCGATCACACTTTTCTTGCCATCTTTGATGAGGTCTAGATACGAAGAGAGGGATCCTCTCATCGCATCTAGTTTCAGGTATTCTAAATTGTTGATAAGTTCATTGTATTTAGTCATGGTTTTCTCCTATAACTCCGTATCAAATTCTTTAATATCAAAGAGCCACTCCTGGTCTTTGATATAGCTATAGACTTCATCGATGTCGTTTTCATCTTCTAGTAAGCGATCAATGCTTAAAAGATTATAGAGATTTTCTCGTGCCATGTGGTAAAAGCGGGTAAGCTCTTTTAATTCCTCGCGATATAAATAGGTCAATCTCACAAGATAGTGATAAGCCTGGCGCAATTCTTCTATGCTCGTCTTATCTGTATCTAGTGTAAACAGATAATGAAGTTTGTCATAATGGCTCAAAGTATTAAATTCCGATTTCATTGTCTCCTCCAAGTTTTGATAGTTTTGATAGATTATCTTTAGCCATGTCTTCAATATCGCATTTATCTTTAAATGATGTCTTTAATGCTTCTAAATAATGATCGCTAGAATAATTGATCATCTGTTGTGATATAGTATGAATGGCTATGAGATCTTTTTGGTAGTATATGTAGATATCATCAAGACAGGGGTAGATGTCGACATACTTGCCAATGAATCTCTTTGGTATGGAATATCTATGGCCTTTAAAATTCACAAGCAGGGTTTCAGGAACCAAAACGCGATGGTGTTCCTTAAGATAGCTGTTCATGAGTTTTAAGTTACCAAGGGGCCTTAGGTATTCTTTTTCTTTTTTAAAAAGGACAAGGGGCGGGATATTGGTCGTCTTATTCTTTTCCTTATTACAGGCTGAAGAGATGACCTTTTCAATTACCTCAATAAGCTCCTCTACACTATCTAGTTGCCTATTGTATGGCCTAAGCCAATTTAAGAAGCGGTTAGAGCTTTCGACCTTTCCTTTGGTCTGTGGGCTTTTGACCTTACAGAGCTTTAGCTTTACACATAGATCATTCATTAACGATCTGATGTTTTGATGGATCTT
This sequence comes from uncultured Erysipelotrichaceae bacterium, assembly GCA_944326825.1. Taxonomy (GTDB): domain Bacteria; phylum Bacillota_I; class Bacilli_A; order Erysipelotrichales; family Erysipelotrichaceae; genus JAHHTG01. Next base: position 13,831 of record CALVFL010000047.1, on the reverse strand, counting down.
TTTATGACCGTCCTTTAAAGAAACGATAGCCGACATATTATCAGTCATAGCTGTTTTGGTCACTCCACCAAGACGCCTATAAACTTCAATAAGACATCTGATCAGATCTTCTTGACTTCGATGATAGGAAAAGATAAAGATATGTAATCTAGAATAAGCTAGTGTTGCACTAAAGACATTAAAGGTAATGGTATCACCACTTTTAAAGATAAACCTGATATCTTCCTTCCAATCAAACTGTAACAGTTCACCCGGATCGCTCTCATATAAGACATGCGGTTTCATGGCTTTTTTAAGAGTGATTCCCTTGCGCAAAGTATATGCCTTAAACCCATTGTAGCCACCTGGCAATTTAGAATACTTATGAAGCAGATATTGATAAGTGGCCATCTTTGAGGCAGCTTCATTTTCAATGATTCTTCTGATCTCATCTTCATAAATATCCCACTTGCTTATAAAGGTCCTTTTCTTTCTTTCTGGGAGTTTTCCCGCATCACAATATTTCTTGATCGTGTGACGATCAAGGCCATATCTTCTTGAAAGTTCACTTATGTTTGGCTTGATATTTAATTCGCTCATAATCCTTAATTCTCCAATAATGTTTTCCTTCATGTATGCTCACCTCCTTTCGTATGAGGTAAGCATATAGTAAAGAAAAAAGATAACCAACTAGATCGACTTATTTTCACCAAAATTGGTGAATTTTAGTCGGCCGGAATTGGTTATCTTTACTGTACCATTATCAGTTGTATCACTCGTTATAAAATTCATCGAGAACATAGGTAGTAACCGGGGTAATATATAGCTCGTATTTTATTACTAACTCAACAAGATCATTACCATCAATTAGTGTAATTGGAGAACCTTCTCTAGCAGCAACCCTTGCACTGTTTGTAAAACGACTATTAGTAATAAAAACTCCATAGTCAGCTTGAAATTTATTCATCGCCCCCAAAAATTGATTTATATCAGGTTCGCTAACAGGTCCTGTATTGTATCTTTTACATTGAATGACCACTCTTGTTGTTCTGAAATCGTCTTGATCTCTATGATAACCATAACCATCTATACCACCATCATTGCTTACTTGAACACCTTTTTCAGTAAATTCTACACCCATTTTTGTAAGCAACGCGCGAGAAAACGCTTCAAATTTCTTAGGGTTCATTTTAGCAATAGCATTTAGCAGACTCTGCTTGAAATCATTAAGAATTTGATCCTGTGACATTGATTCATCAATTTCTGTTTCTATATTTTTGTTTGAATTACTATGTTCTTTTTTATTTTTCTCGCTTAGTGCTCTCCACAATTTCTTTGAAGGAATCATTATTTCTTGTTCTACATCTAAAGAATCGATGTCAACATTTAATCCTTTGTCGGTTAATGTAACGGTTGGATTAGATTTTGTATAAGTTAAATATTCTACAAACGAGAGATTCTTTAATGCAAAATTGAACTTAAAATTAAATTCCTTATATGTGTTTCCAGTAGATTTAGAAGTTTTAACTGCTTCAGCAAATTCAGCTATTTGCTCATCCAAATCAGATATTCTATTTTTAATTTCATTTCTATCTAGTTTACCACCTGCTTCTTGTAAGGTGGCTAAAATAGGTTTGACGAGGTATGCAATCTTATCTTCTGACGAAAGTTTTTTCAAAATAACATCCATATCGATATCTCCTGCCTAATCCATTGGTTTTACCTTTGATTCAATAAAGTCAATTTCTTCTTGAGATAATCCGTATTTTTCATATAGTTGCCTATCTATTTCTGGAATAGATTTTGACCAATCAATATCAGATTTTTCAGTAAAGTTTTGTATAGGGACGTACTTGTAAACTTTTTGCGTAGTATGCTGTGTTTGCTTTTTGATGCCCACTAATGCCCTGAAGAATTTCGTTTTGATATATTTTATAAAGTTACTTGCATCTTTTCTGTTATCAAACGGGCCAATTTGCAAAAATGTTTCGGTGCAAATATCTACTGGCGTACCAAGTACTGGCGTACTTGGTACTTCGCCGATTTCACCGCATCCATAAGCTTCAGAAATAAACACTTTATATTTATCTTTGCATGTCATTTTTGGTAAAGGGTAGTCTTTAGGAATATATTTCCATCCACGTTTGCTTCCATCAATTAGTCCTAAAACATTGTATCCACCTTCTATAGGTGCGTTTGAAAAATCTGGCAATCCATATTTTTTAGCATTGCGCATCGTCTCTGCTCGTAAGCCATATGGCTTAGAAGCAGAGACGATGCTTGCAACGCTCTTTTCAGATACCAACCAAACTTTATCTTTAATTCCTACAAGTCGATCATCTCTTATAAAAATATCGTCGCCTTCTTCACATAAGAATCTTGAGGTTTGCCTTACTTCAGAAGAATCATGCCTATAACAAGTACATTTCCCTTGATAATTAGATTTCCATAAGAAATAGCAGACACCACCTTTAATATCAACACCGCTAAAACATTCAGATGAATTGGCATAGTCGTGCAGTACTTTGAATGATTTGTCATTAATCATTTTTGATCTAAATTGATCTAAGCCTTTTCCACCCGTCATCCACCTAGAAGGAACAATCATTGAAACACAATTGTTAGTGATTTCTTTTGCGCAATCAATAAAAAGATGATAAACAGGTTTTGCGCTGGATTGCGCACCGCCGTCCATAACTTGATAGGGAGGATTACCCACAACTGCATCAAATTTCATTTTTCCTACTTCTCCTTTCTTCCAGTAACTAGGTTTTAGTGCCTTATCAACAAAGTCTTTCGGTTTATTTTCCAGTCGATTAATTAAATCATCAAAATAGTGGGCGTTGATTTTTATATCAGAATAACCAGCAAGCGTTCTTTGAGTAATCTGTTTTGCCATCGGAGTCTTACAAATAACGAAAACATTGTTTCTAATTGTATCGTTCCATATTTCTCCTTGAAGATTTATTGTCAGCTCGTCTTCTTTATAATTTTCACATTTAGCACGGTAAATGCTATAGGTTACATATAATGGATATAAGCCAGTTTTTGAATTTATCTCCAATATTTGGGCTGATGTGTTATTAAACGTTTCTTTTGTTATATCTCCTTGATCCACAAATCTTGGCTCATCAAGGGTATTTTCGTGCTTTTCATCCCAGAAGTCATAACCACCTAGTGTATCTGACATATGCAGATTTACTACTCTCCAAGGTGTTAACACTGTTTCTTTATCTGGATTTTTGAAATTAGAAAATAGTGAAGCTATTTTGATAACTCTTTGTGTAGGTGGCAAAGTGTCAGCTTCACGAGCAATATTTCTTATTCTTCTACCTGCTGAAATAAAGACATCTTCATCGTAATATTTCTTAAAATTATTGAAGATCTCTTTTGTTACACCTGTCGGCATAAATTCATTCCAAGATGATTCATCAACCGTTTCGATGAATTTATCCAAAGTTACTTCTTCTTCATATGGTACGTCAGCACCATATATCAAAAGTGGCATACGAATTGAGATACCTCTAAGGATAGAAATGGCATCATTTCTGACTTTCTTCTTTTTCTTTAATTCTTCTAGAAGTGCTTTTTCTTCTTCGGTTAATTCCTTCTTGGGCTTCTTCTTTAACCTTTCTTGTTCTTCGTACTCTTCATTGGTCAATCCTTGGTCATTGACAGTAATGTCATTTTGTTTAGCAGCTGCTTTAGATTTGCCTATTATTCCTTTTAACTCATCAAACTTCTTGATGTCTAGTTCATCTAATTTTAATAGCTCATCATTATAAAGATTGCTATCATCAAAACCATTACGAACAACCTTATCGGCATAAGCTTTTTTAAGTTGTTGTAGTAATCTATCGGCTTTGTATTCTTTCATCAAAGACCCATCGATTGAAATAACAGGGCAATAGTTTAAAAACTTACCAAGAATGATCTTGTCGTCATTTCCAGTTTTTCCTGCTTTAGAAGAAACAGAAACAGCTTCGGAGACCATTTTTAAAGTTCTATCTGGTGCAAAATCAAATACATAAGCTGTTTCTTTTATCTTTCCATCTTTATTGCAAGGGGATTGTACTCTAAAGATAGTTTGAAGATAATTGGCAGCTGATGTTGAATAAGATCCAGCTAGCATAAATACAGCCGTCCATTCCTTAACAGTTACACCTGTAGTTAGTTTTCCACAAGATAATGTAATTGTATAAGTATCTGTCTTTTCGGCGCTTTCAATGGCATTTCTAACGCTATCTAGTGCGTTGGCCGATTCCTCATCATCACTACCCGCTACGTTAACGATATCAAATTGCCCATTCCCAAATACTGGATGCTTTAACATTAATTCTTTTAATGCTTTTGCTTCACGAACTCCCGGGACCATCCATAGCGAATGTTTAAATAGATCACGATATTCTTCTTTTGAATATGGATAATTATTATCGTTTTGCTTTGTCATCAAATTCAAGAGAGAAATAATATCTTGTTCGTGAACAAAATCGCCTATTTTTGCACTTGTTGGCATTTGAGCATAATCAAATCTAAAATCCCCGGTCCACGTCCTAAAGAATTCGTGGAAATTGAAGGCTTTATCTTCGTATGTAATATAGCTTGTGTTATGTAATAAATCACCTAGATCATAGGTATATATGCGTAGTTCTGGTAGTTCTTCGTAAGGGTTGGAATCACCAAAATGGAGTTTGTCCCATTCTGACTTACATTCTTGTTCCATAATGTAATCCCAAGTGTAAATAGACTCTTCATCATACTCATCAAGGATATTAAATGGTGTTCCAGATAAGGATAACAGCTTAGTTTTATGTAAATCGTCTTTTAAGATTGCTTTGATTGTTTCGTCGCCCAAAGCGGTTTTAGTTCCTTCGTGAGCTTCATCAACAATCACCAGATCCCAAACAGTTTCAAATATATCTTCATTTTTTCCATATTTGCCACCAACTTGTTCAGAACCTCTTAGGTCTTGAATTGATGCAAAATAAACAAAGCTATCGCCAGTCTTGTTTAATTCTTCTACTGTGTAGCCCTTTGATTTAGATCCATAGCGGTAATCTGTGTCATAGAAAATTTTAGTAAAATCTTCATACCATCCCTCATCCACGACAGGACGATGGGTCAAAATGATGGTCTTCTTAAATTCACATTGTTTAATTACCTGTAATGCACTTAAAGTTTTGCCAAAACGCATTTTGGCATTCCAAAGCATACGATCACCTTTTTTAAACTGTTTGATCGTTTTATCAATGGCTTCTTTTTGTTCTGGTCTAAAGATGATAGGGGTATAACCTTTGGTTTTAATATTGCTTAAATTAGCATAGCTTTTCTTTACGGCATTAATAGCCTCGACAGCAGTACTTTTATCGATTCTGAACCATTCACGTCCGGTTGTATCATCTATTTTTACTTTATGAATTCCAGAATTCTCTAGCACTCTATGGACATCGTGGTCTCTAAAAGCTTTTAAGTGTATACTGCCATCCTTTTTGTGTATTTCTTTGATCGCAAGTTCTGTATGCAACAAAACATAAGAAACACCTGCTGTGCCTGTGTATGAATTAATTCTTGTTTTGGCAGCTTGGTTTAACTCTTTACAATTTGGATTAAGACTATCAATTGGTGATGTTGTCTTTAGTGTTGCATCACCAATTTTTATCAAGCCTTTATGTTTTCCATCCTGTATTTCAAAAACATAAATTACCTTATAATTAAAAGCTTCTTTGAATTGCGTATTATTAGTATCCATTGTAAATTTCTCCCCTTACCATACTTCTGAATTCTAAACTATTGTTTGCCCGCCAATCATAGATTTTGCAAGGAATAGCTTCGACTTCAGAATTGACCGTATCATCAAAGTCAAAAAGACTTATTTGTGTATTATTTTTTGGTCTTTCACTAAATGGAGCAGTCATTGTTATGCCATCCATTTGCCATATATTCCAAGAAATGATCTTAGCTATCTCGATCAATTGTTCATCGCTTGGCTTTTTAGAAAACTTATGTTCCATATTCTCTATAAATGTGTATAAAAGGTTTTCTCTTGCAAGTAATAAGTTATCTCCTTGATATTCATAGCCATAAGTACTTTGATAAGCACGAATTACCCATTTATACCATTCATCTTCAGTTGTTGTGTTTTCATTAACAACTCTTAATTTGCGATCTAATAAGCCTATTCTTTCGTTTATTGTAATTTCGTTGCCTGTGACAGTATCGTATCTGCTGACTAAATAAGGTGCTTCTCCACAGCTAATTTCTAACCTTTTAGCATCTACATACTTTTTCCAAGTCTTACCTTTAGGAAAGGTTATTTTTTCTTCTGCGGCTTTCCAACTTTGATTTTTATTATCAGTTATATTAAAAACACCTTTTCTTTCAAACCAAGCTTCATCAACTAAATTATTCTGTTCATTGCATACCCAAGAAGGAGTAAAAACCTCAGCTTTATCTTTGGTTCTTAAATTCTTTTCATCAAGCGATCTTAGTACTCTTGGCTTTAATAGATGAGAATTAGGACCAGTAATCAATTCTTTGGTAATCGGCTCTTGTGGCATATATTGGACACCATAAGAAGTATAGTAATCGGTTGCCCAACAAATATTCTTTCTGGTTGTTCTGTCGAATAAAAGTATATCCAGAAGATCCTTTGAGTGATTTGTCAATTCTTGTTCAATAATATCAATCACGTACAAATCACCTCCTATACATTTTGTCCTTTTTTATGTTCGATAATATCACCAAAATCACAGTCTAAAACATCACAGATCCTGCTTAGAACCGTTAGTGATACTTCCTGTTCTTTTCTCATTTTTGTAATGGTATTTGGAGCTATTTCAGCTCTTTTTCGCATTTCAGAGGCACTTATTTTCTTATCTATTAATAATTTCCATAACTTATCGTAAGAAACAGCCATAAAATCCTCCTAACATTAACAATATTATAAATAATTTATCTCTAAGTATCAATAAATTATCGCAATATCTTGCGATTATTTAATACACATAATAAAAAAGCAGCTTTCAATGTACATGAATAATTTTACTAAAAACCCTGCGTTTCTACTTTATTTTGTCCAAACACTATGAAAGACATATTTATTTGAAGAAATCTTTAAATCAGACTTGCGTTTTGCTTGTTTTCTGTCCTTACAAGTGAAGGGACATGGGTCAGTCGCTTCAAATGAGTGGACAAAACAAAGATAGAGGGTGTGCATTTCTTTATGTTTTGTCCAAGTGTGTCAGAAAAGTGTGCCAACTGGTGTGCCAAAAACAAGATAATGGATTTGTAATCTGACACACTAAGAAAATAGAGTTAATGAGTGATATAAATTGATAGTAACAATAATCCATATTTTGAACGCAACATTAAAAATACGTTCATTTTTTGAACGTAACGTGAACGCAAACATGTTTTCGTTCATTTCTATCTTAAAACAATTTAAAATGTGCCGCCCAATATATCCAAAATAATATCAATCGATTTATAATCTATCACACTAAGTAAAACGACAAAAAGTGAGTTTTGTAGTTTAAAAAGATCGTCCCGCTAGGGACGACCTTAAAAGATCTATGGTTTATCTTTATGCTTAGGCTTCTTTGTTGGCTTTTTTCTGATTGCGCTTATAAATCCAGCCGGCAAACAGCGGAGTGACAAAGGAAGTCACAATAACTGAAGAAGCAATTTGAGCGGCTGCTGTCGGAGCAATCAACGCATAGCTTGGATCAGCTTCAGCCAGGGCCGATGGGTTTGCTACGGCACTAGCCGCTGTACTTGATATCGCAGCTCCTGCAACCCCACTGCCGCCGGTAACCTTATCCGCAAGCATCGTTACAAAGCCGACAATAAGTGATGTTATGACTCCAAGTAAAATGCCAGATATTCCGCCCTGAATGAGCTGCATGATCGACATGTTAGCGCCAAGCGCAAAGCCGACCACGATAATGCTGGCCGTCACACCAGCTGACAAGACCTTCTTCATAAATGGGAAGAAACTGCCAAGCAAAATACCCAAAATAAGCGGCAAGATCGAGCCGATAATCGGGCCGATAGAAATAGAGGCCAATCCCGCAGAACTCAATACGATCATTGTAACAGTCGGACCAACACTCAAAGAAGTAATTGCGACCGCACCCTTGTCAGAATCATCGCCATATTCTGAAACTATCCCAGAATAAAGCGCATTGTTAGCTACTGAAATACCGCCAATAATAGCTAAAGAAGATAATCCTAAGAAATTATCATTGAATAAGAATGCTACTATAAGTCCTAAAATTATCGAAAGAGCAATCTTGGTGATAATGATCACTCCACCTTTTTTGATGGCCTTAGGTGTGCTCTTGATATCGATGCTGGCGCCTAAAAAGAATAAGAAGGCTCCGACCAATGCACTTGTGCCGCTAGCAACTCCTGTGAAGAAACTACCCATCTTTAAAACTTGTGGACAGAGAGAATTAAGCAAAACACCAACGATCATTGGATAGACGATGGTATCGCCTGGAATGCGTGGAATATGAAACTTCATTATGTTTCCTCTTAATCCATGACGATACCGCCATCACAGTCGCCGATCTCACCATTGACAAAGCTTGCGGCATCTGATGCAAAAAATAAGATCATTTGTGCAATTTCAACAGGTTCAGCAGCTCTTCCAAGCGGAATCATACCGATAACTTTAGCATTTTTCTCTGGGTCATCAGATAGACTTTTAGTCATTGGTGTATGGGTGAAAGAAGGGCAAACAGCGTTACAGTTGATGTGATATTTTCCGCCTTCTTTGGCAATAGCCTTAGTAAGACCGTTAACACCGGCTTTGCTTGAGGCATAGGCTGCTGTTCCGAGCAATCCGCCACCAATCTTTCCTGCAACACTTGATACATTGGTTATACGTCCTCCGCCGTTTTCAACAAAATAAGGGAAAATGGCGCTGCAAGCAGTAAAGGTACCTGTCAAATTGATACGAATCGTCCTTTCCCACTCCTCGTCTGTAATCTCCATAAACGGTTTTTTAGAGATAACGCCAGCACAGTTGACAAGACCTGTGACATGATCATTATTTTTTAAGATCTCTGCCATGACTTCTCGAATATTTTTATGATCTCCAAGATCCATCTTATAAAAGCAAGCGTTGCCTAATTCTTCAGCGCAAGCCTTGCCGGTTTCTTCATTAATATCGCAAATGATGACCTTGCCGCCGCCCTCGACAATACCTTTTGCAACTTCCTTTCCAATGCCTTGTCCGGCACCTGTAACAATTACAGTCTTATCTTTGAAATCAAACATTTTAAAATCCTCCTTGTTAATTTCTGAACAAATTATATTTATTAAATGAGTTTGTGAAAATGTTACCATATACTGAAATTTTATGTTATTATTGTGCTAATAGCACAGGAGGTTCTATGACCAAAATAGATAAAAATTCTTTGATCAAAGATGTCTTAAAAGGCATCGAATTTAATGATTTAGTAGAAAAATGTGCAATATATCTCTCTAATCCTCTGGTTGTTTTGGATAATAGTTGTCACATCGTCGCCTCTTCAAAAACTATATCCTCTAAAGACAGTATTTGGAAAGATGCGACCAAAAGAGGATATATTACTGTTGAATTCAGTGCAACGCTCGACAACTGGGAGGAGATAGTTGGAAAAGATAAAAAATATTTTGATGTAACTAAGATCTCCGATAAAAGAAGACGTTTTATCAAACTGCGCTATAACGGAAACGACGTAGGTTATTTAAATATATTAGAAGACAAACATCCCTTGGAAGATATTGATCTAGAAGAATATCTATATATTGCAGATCTTCTTACAAAGGAATTAGTTTTTGAATATCAGGAAGAAAAGATCAGCCCCTCCAGCACAAAAGAAGAGCAGATTATTTTGGATCTGGCTCAAGGGCGCTTTATTGACCGAACCCACTTTTTTTCACGGATTTTTCGTACAAGGCTTGATGGTCATCACTTATTTCGTGTTGGACTTATCAGCTTTACACACTATGTGTCGTATAATGCCGGAAAAGATACAATCAGCGATTCCCTAAAAACACTTATTCCTGAAAGTTTCTTGGTCTTTCGTGACAAACATCTATTGGTTCTTATGACATCATCTATTTCAGACCGTTCGCTTTTGATCAGTGATTTCTTAAAAGAATATGATCTGTATTTTTCCATAAGTGACAGTTTTTATGATCTTTATAACTTAAATAAATATATCAAAGAAGCTGATGCTGCCTTAAGGCTCAAAGATCTAAGTTTCAATAAAAAGCGCATAATCAATTATGATGATGTCAAGCCCTACCGCCTCTTAGAAACCCTTGGCCAGAAAGATCTTTTAGAGTATTGTGATCAGAGAGTGATCTTATTAAATGAATATGATAAGAACCATCGCTCAGAACTTGTCGAAACTTTATACACCTACCTTTCTTTAGGAAAAAGTATCAACCTTACGGCCAAAAAACTCTACCTCCACCGAAACACCATTAATTATCGCATTCAAAAAATCAAAGGTCTTATCGATCTTGATGAAAAGACCCTTGATCTAAATCTGTATCAATCATGTAACATCATACGTTTTCTCAGATGGCGAGAGCTATCTGACACTAATTAAAACTTAAGATCGAATCTTTGAAAATTTAAATTCTGGATCATTGTCGTGGCCGCTTTTATTCCGCAAAAGAAGGATTGAGAGTTATTAACTATATTTGCGAAATTTAAAAGATATTTACAAGGCCAGCACCATTGACGATCGCCCAGTTCTTTTTGAAAACATGTTCCTTATATCAATGATAAAAAGATCTCCTTTTTACATGGCAGACGTTTTGAAAGGTGAGATTTTAGCTGCCTTGTGATAAACGTATGGGATCGAACAATTTCTCCCTGATTGAAACATCGATTTTAAACTGCCATAAGATGATTGCTGCCGGCAATACCAAGATCTTTAGTTTATTTAAAACTATTCTAATGCTTATTCAATAACTAATTGAGAAAATATGAACGCAATATTAAAAATACGTTCATTTTTTATTATTTAAACTTCGTTATAACAATTCTTTCATCCTATCGGCAAGATAAAGCGGTATGTTAGTAATTACACCATCTGTTTTATATGCCCGTTTAGAAAAACGGATCGCATATTCCGGATGATGGTCAGCGATATAACGCTTAAAGGAAGGCGCAGACTTATCCTCTCCTGCCTTTATTTCAACAGGAACAATGCTGGTGCCATTTTGTAATACAAAGTCGATCTCACTATTTTTATCTGAATAATAGCGAGGTTCTATTTCCAGCTGTCCATGGAGCTGCTGCAAGACATAGTTTTCGCTAAGAGGCCCTTTGAATTGATAATCAGCTTTAAGCAGGATAGCACTGTTATCAATACCGGCCATATATTTGAGAAGCCCCGTATCAAAAAAGAATAGTTTAAACTGATCAAGTTTATCAAAGGCAGAAAGAGGATGTTCCATTTTAGAAACATTATAGACACGATTAAGCATGCCGGCTGAAACGAGCCATTCAATGGCTTCTTCAAAGTCCCGTGCTCTGGCGCCTTGCCTTATTGCTCCATAGAAAAACTTTTCATTAGATTTGGCAAGCTGGGAAACGATGCTGCGAAATACCATTAAAATACGTCCGCTATTTACCTTCCCATTATGTTTAGAAAAATCATTCTCATAGATTTCGATCAGTTCTTTTTGAATTTGAGAAATTGCTGATGGATCTTTATAATTGATCCACGAATGCACGCATTCCGGCATACCGCCAATAATTAGATAATTGTTATAAGTTTCAAGCAAACGGCTATGAAAGATATCTTCAATTATCTGGTTTTTTTGGATGCTCTTATAGTAAGCATAGAGTGACGGGTCTGTTGCTTCAAGAAACTCGCCAAAATAAAGAGGATAGAGATTAAGCAGATTAACCATTCCCACGGGATATGATTTTGGTTTTGCAAGCAGAGTGCCAAGCAAACTTCCAGCTGCAACAACATGGTATTCATTTGCTTTCTCTTTAAAATATTTGAGAGTATTTAAAGCCTCTGGACACTCCTGTATTTCGTCAAAGATGATAAGCGTCTTTTCAGGAATGATTCTTTTGTTGGCGATCATAGAAAGCAATTCAATAATTCGTTTAGGATTCTTGTTTATCTCGAAAATTGATTTCAGTTCATCTTCCTCATCAAAGTTAAAATAAACATAATCCTCATAACATTTTTCCCCAAACTCTTTCATTAGCCATGTCTTGCCTACCTGGCGAGCCCCACGAAGAATAAGCGGTTTCCTCTCTGCGTCATTTTTCCATTTCATCATTTGTAAAAAAGCTTTTCTTTTCATAGACATCACCATTTTCTTCTTTATCTGGATAAAGTATAACACATTTTTCCAGGTTTTTTAGTGTCTATTTAACACATTTTTCTAAGAAAATCAGATATAAAAAACACATTTTTCTGAATAATTAACTTTTTAATTATGCTGTGTTGTATTAAACCATATAAAAAGAGCTGTGTTTCAGTCTGCTTCAACTTAGACTTTTTCACAAGCTCTTTTTAAATACTAATCTTCTTTTACAAAAGGAGTAACATCCTTGATAGCTTCTTGCGGTTTTATCTCTTTATCATCGTTATCAATATCGATCAGATGATATTTATCATTGCCCATGCCAAGTTCTTTCATATAGCTTAACTGTCTTAAACCATGACGGCTTTCCATTCTTTCCACAAGCGCATGACGGTCTTCTTCTTTCATGGCATAGATAAGATCTACGCAAGCCTGATCGAGGGCTAAAATATCTCTTGAAGCCAAGATGCCGACATTTGGTGTTACGACTGGCTCAGCAGCCAGACCTTCACAATCGCATGATACTGACATATTGCGCATGACATTGACAAAAGTGATACGATCGCCAAAATGATCGACGACTGCTTTGGCTGATTCCATCATTCTTTCCATGAACTCTTCTTTGGCAATATCCCACATATCATCACTGCCTGGGGTAGTATGGATCTCAGCTTTACCGATCCGGCCATCTGCACAACCGATACCGATATTTTTGGCACTGCCGCCAAATCCGCCCTGTGTGTGGCCTTTAAAATGAGTCAGCACCAGCATCGAATCATAATTATTGATGTTTTTGCCCATGTGCATTTCTTTAAACCATTTGCCGCCCTTCACAGGCAAAGCGGTAACACCATCTTCATCCATAATATCGACATCACAAAATGTCCAGCCGTTTACTTCCAGCGTTTCACGATGTTTATCAGTCGTATAGCGATCACCTTCATAATAGGTATTGGTTTCAACTATCCTGGCATCTTTTAAAACTTCTTCAGCACTCAAAAGATCTTTTACCCAGCCTCTTGGAATGATATTGGGGCCATGTTTTTCACCGGTATGCAGTTTAATGGCCACTTTGCCATCGATCCCTTCTTTGACTCTTTCAAATACTCTTTTTAATCCTTCGCTTGACAGATCTCTTGTAAAATAGACTGTTGATTCTTCGCCTTTTCTTTCTTCATAAGGAACATACTTTTCACCGTTTGTTCCTGCAACAGGTTTATTATTCATGTAAATACCTCCTGACACTTTAATTTTAATCGATCGTCTTCTTCTGTCCAGTACCTTTTTCGCATACTTTACCATAACTAAAAACTATACTAAACAAATCTCAAATATGTACTGTTTATCAAAGCCGGTAAAACAAATACGACCTCTTAGAAGGTCGTATTTTTAGGCTCTCTAAATTCTGGTGGGGTTGGGGATACCCTTTAAAATATAGTGGGGTCATTTTTAAAACAAAATTATATATCTGTGGGGATACCCTCTAAATTCTGGTGGGGGTATCTTTTTTTCATATAAT
>CALVFL010000046.1 GCA_944326825.1 uncultured Erysipelotrichaceae bacterium | reverse complement strand
CTTGGCGGACTTTGATCATATCATCTAAAGCTTCTTGTCCTGTGGCAACGATCCATACCTGCCCACGGCATACAGAACCTAACTTTTCAATCAAAGATTGTAGATTTAATAACATGCTGGTATTGGTACCAATATACTGGCCAGCCTCATCGATCATAAATAACAAACGGAAGCCTTCGGGTTTGGAACCTACATATTCTTTGATCTCATCTACTAACTGACCAACACTAAGATCCACTTCTTCAGTGCCATTAAACCAGTTTCTGGCAGCAGTTTCACTGATACCCAGTACCTTGACCATCGTTTCAACGACATCGTCTTCAAAGAAAGCCATTGTATTTCGTGTTTCTTCCCAAGATTCGCCATTGATCTCTTCAAATACTCTTTTAAACTCATCATACTTCCCTTGTTTAGAAATGAACTTTTCTAAACTGGCAACTTTTAGATCCTTACCATAAAAGCCCAGATGATTATAGAAAACGGTAGCGAAGACACGTAATACAGCGGTGTCATCTTTATTGATAGAGCCTTCCACATCGATATTAAAAAGAATCGTTTCGGTTGGAACGCTTGCTGACTTTTCAACATTCATGAAGGTTAATTCATCATCAAATTTGTCTCTAAAATATTCAATCGTTGGTTTACCATTGACTGTCTTGTTCGATAATAAATAAGACAACATCTTTAAGAAATGAGATTTACCACTGCCAAAGAAGCCAGTAATCCATACACCGATATTATCGGTTGGATGAACAAATGAATCGCTATAAGCATCAAAGAATGTGACAAAATGCTTCTTTAATTCGGATGTAACGACATATTCTTTGATCTCTTGATAAACAACATCTTTTTCTTCTTGTTCAACTTGGACGACACCGTTGATATTCCGGTTGATGTCATCTCTAAACATATTTTTTATCTGCATAAGTTCTCTCCCCTATTTCTTATAACGAATTAAATGCCCGATAATACTCGTTAGCTTTTAGTAAATTGAATAATTTAACATAATGGCCATCAAATGTTCCTGGATAAAAAACTAAAATAGGAACATCAGTAAAAAGTGGTTGCATGGCTTCTAATAAACTATGTACACGCATAAACGGGAACACTTTTCCAACACCACCTAATACAACGACATCCTTACCTCGAACATGCGAATCATATTGCATCTTGTAAGCGAAGGTTTTGGCGTCACACATTTTTTCAAATTGTTTGGCCAAAAAATCTTTTCCTCTTTTTTCTTCTAAAGCTGGAATACGATTCAGGATTCGATTGTCTTCACAGATCTTTAAAAAGACTTCATAAAGATCATAATATTTAATATTGCATTCTAATTTATCATTCGTGATCCGTTCTATAAAATGTCGAACGATCATTTCTTCTTTTGGGTCATAACAAAACATCCGGATATTGACCTCATTACTTAATCCTTTACCCAAGAGGAAATCTTCTTGTTGGATTGTTTTTTTTAAAAGATCTAATCTTTCTTTGATATCCATAACTTCACCTACTCAAAACAGTTAAAAGCACTCAGTATTGCTTTCTCATTTCGTTCTTGTAACACTTCTTTTAATTCCAGATCAATCAATACAGGATTTAGAATTGTTGATCTTGTGGAATCTAAATATTCATTTTCTACTAATAATTTGGTCAGAACTTGTTTGTTTTTTTGAATCGTTGATTCAGACCATTCAGCCACTGTTTCGTTTTGTTCTTGTAATCGAGTGAACAAAACATTTACATCCATTCTAGAATAAGACATATCTCTTAAACGATATTTCTCACCTATCACACCCACCATAAAATCAAAAACAAGTCGATAATATTTGATCATTGCATAGAGGCAAGTTTGTTTGGCTGCATCGGAAGATCCATTTGCAATTAAACTAACTAGTTTCTCACTATCCAATATGTGAAGGCGTTTCAAGCAAACGTTTGTAATGTTTCTGATCATCTTGTTTGTAGGATATTGATAAAGATTGTCTTCTTCAACTTCTTTAAGAATCTCTTTATCGGATAATCCTTGCATCATGAGCCTTGCGGTGATTCGCATCTCAGAAAACAAGAACTGTTCTCTTGTGAGAGTCTTATAAGATGTATTTGGTTCCATTTAGACATTCTCCTTTAATGGAACAATTTCTACAATATCATCCAATGTGCAATCTAACCCTCTACAAATCCGCACTAATATATCCATAGAAACATATTCATTTTTAGACAATTTTGATAATGTCGGAGCACTAATATTACATAATTTGGCAAACTCACTCTTTTTGAGTTCTTTATCAATTAACAGTTTAAAAAGATTGTTGTAACAAACATTATTCATGGCTGTTCTCCTTCACTTTTACTTCTTAATGATTTTCATCGCTACTTTACCTGCTGCGGCAATTTTATCTTTGTGTTTCACCGCTAAACTGCCAACAGTTCCTACAGCGCCAACAATAGCCCCACTACTATCTTTAATACTTTGTATTGCCTGAGCTCGTTTTTGTTCTCGTTTCGCTTCACAGCTCGCACAATACTTTTCCGTATTGTGATCCAATACTTTCCAACAATCTGCACAAACATATTCAAGTTTATCCCCGCAAATCGGACAATAATTATATTCATCTTTGTAGTGATCTTTACGCTTAAACGATTTACATTCTCTATTTACACAACCTTTATACGCTTTCATTTTCTTTACCTCGTACTCCTATATATAATTCATGATTAGGACTATTTAATTGTTCAACGATCCGAGTAACTTTGTTTAATAAAAGGGATCGACTTGACCAAGTTCCATCAATCTTTCCTGTGTCGTTCATATCACATTGAGTTAATATCTTTGCATTCGGTACTATTGTATTTTGAATAAATAATGCGTACTCATTAAAAACACTGGTCATCGCATTAATTTCTCCACATTGACAATAGATTCCTGCTTTCATTAACATAGCTTGGTGAATTGCTGAAAATGCTTTGTTGATATTATTGATTTTTTCATTCATCAAATTAAACTTATGTCTTTTATCACTCTCATATTCTCTTCGTGCCAAATACTGTATATCCGACTGCATCGTTAATACAAGTTGATAATTCGCATCACTTAAAGCTTTAAGAGATTGTGAGATCAAGCTGTTTTTAAAAGATGGATCTGATACTCGATTGGCCTCTAAATAAAGAGATACACCACTATAATACAAACCAAGCCTGTCATTTTGTTGCCCTCTCAAAACCTCTTTAATATTTTCGTCTATTGCTAACATTTGATTGGATAATTCTTGCAGAGAATTCGCAATATTTTTCAATTGACATGCATTCATGATTTCCAAAGAATTTGGACCATCTAAATATGTTTCTTCCTTAATTGGTAATTTTGGGCCATATTTCCCATTGTTTTTTATCTGGGCAACAACATGTCCTTTTTCTTTGGCAAGCTTTATAACCCCATCTTGATAATCTTTAATAAAATCATCTGATCCATCTACTACCAATCTCATCTTTTCTTTGCCTTCAGATAGTTTATGCGGATCATATTGTTGAGTTTTTAAAACATCTGATACTAATTTATTTGTCGTCTTTTCTGCTTGTTCAACCTGTAGTTCAAATGCCTGTTCCAATATTTTCATTGGAAGTGAATCATCGTATAGTGAACCATTCATTATTTCAAAATCCGGCATGATAAAAACTCCTTTATCCATTGATATAATCATATCATACACAATAATAAAAAAGCATAAAAAACTAAGTATATGCTTAATTTTTTATGTTTTTATTTTGCTTTTTCATTCAAATTTAATAGTTCCAAAAGTTTGGATATCAAACCAAAAAAACAAGAATATTTATTAGTCGTATAATTTTACCAAATATTTTTCACAATTTCATTATACTCAGCTCTCAAAGATAATTCGTCCATCTTCATCAATTTTCAATTCATTCCAAAATTTTTTAAAATGATCCGCATTACCATTTTCTGAGAAGCAGTCATAAAACATCTGGATTATTTCGTTTCTTGTTTTTCCGTTAAGTTCTGCTTCAATATCATCTATAGAATGTGAATTAACATTGAACAATTTCAGTGCACCTTCGACCGGTTCATAAAAGTCTCGTTTATTTATAGCATTAAATTTTGTATAAGTTTCAATAATTCTACGAATCGGATTTAATAACAAATCAGCAGATACAGATTTTAATTCGTACAATGTTTTTAACTCACTCCAAAGAGATTCGTAACTTGTTTTGAAATCTTCTTCTTTTTTATTTATTATCATAATATGTGTTTTTCTTCCATCACTCTGGAATCTCATAAATCGGTCTTCACTGTATTTGTGATTATATTTAACATTAAGATAAAAATGCTTATTATGTGTTAATAATATAAAATGATCTGTTGGTAAAAGTCTTTTCATTAGTCTTTGCAGGTCTTCGATAATCAAATATTGCATTCCATCATCATTAGAACACATAGGATCATCAAAAACGATAATCCGCTGCTTGTTTGAAGGGCTCTCTTTGATCTCATTCAATTTTTCTATAAAATACAGAAAAGCAATAATATTTTTTTCTCCGGTCGATAATTCAGTTATATCCCGTATACTTCCATTTATAAAATCCTTTACTCGATAAAACCCTTTGGATTCATCGTCTTTAACATGAACCAATTCAAAAGAAACCATATGTTTTAATTTTTTATTAATATTTTCCGCAAGGAGACTTTCATTTTTTGTGCCATTTTGTAAAATTTGAATTTCCTTTTGAATAATTTTTATTTCTTCTTCTAGTTCATAGATTTTTAATTCTTCTTTGTGATATTCATCATCACGTATCGATTTTACTTCCTCAAGTTTATCAAGATTAGATAGTTCAGAATTATACCCAAATTCATCGAGACACTTTTTTACATGATGTCTTCTAACTTTATCTTTGGCTTCCTGTTGCTTCTCCGAAAGACTATTTTCATTATTATTTCTTCTAAAATCCTTATATTTCTCTTCAATATCTTCGAGATCAACCGAGCAACATTCATCAACAGTAGAACATGCCTCAAACAAAAATTTTAATTTATCATCTAACGCCTCTTTTAATCTATTCAAATATGAAACTGCTTCTGCCTTCTGCCGATCAAGTTTCTGTTTTAGCTCTTTAACATCATTTATGAATGAGGGATAGAAATTATTTTCATCAATACTCAATTCGCGAACTTTTTTAATTTGTGATTCAATATCGTTAATTTTATTATTTATTTCCTCCCGAAAATCTTTTACCTCGTCTGCAGAAAAATAACTAGCTAATTCATTCCAAGTTTCATCTTTAATCTCACTGCCGCAAAAAGCGCAAACATCACCCTTTTTATGAATTTTAAAGCCTTTTTCTGCAAAATTCCTTTTTTCTACATTATTTTCAAGTCTGTTGATTTTCACTTTTTCAATAACACTTTTTTCCAAAATATTATTTGTTTGTTTTTTCAAAGATTGAAAATCTATTTTTGGAAACACTATTTCCGGAGCGTGTTTTATCTCAGATTTAATCGTAGCATTATATCGATTCAGCTCCTCCTCTGATAATACCTTTGCATCGGCAATATCACCTTTAAAATTTCTCTTATTATATGAAGTTGTTGTAACCCTTGGATTATCAATTTGCTTAATTCGAAATGCAGATTTAGAATAAAAATCATCAATTTTTCTTTGCATCGTTTTATAATTTTGTTCAGCTTCTTCTTTCTGTGTCCAAAAATTAGATATACTTTCATCATTAGGATTTTGTAATGTCTTTTTTATCTCATCTATTTTGCCATTTTTTGCTTCTATCTTTATTTTTTTAGCTTCGATTTGTCTATTTATAGTTGCGTTTTCTTCACCAAGGACCACAGCATTTAACCGCTTATTATCATCTATTATATTTGAAAATCCCTGGAAAACCGACACTTCATAATCACATTCATCTTTCAATCTATTTGCAATCGTTGACTTTCCAGTTCCATTCTTTCCGAATATAAAAGTAATCCCTTTGTCAAACTCAATTTCGTTGTCTGCAAACACTTCTACCGCACTTAAATCAATTTTCATTTCATATTCTCCCTCTAGTTAATATTTTCTTATTTAATTTTTAAGAGAACTTTATGATAATGGTACAGTAAAGATAACCAATTCCGGCCGACTAAAATTCACCAATTTTGGTGAAAATAAGTCGATCTAGTTGGTTATCTTTTTTCTTTACTATATGCTTACCTCATACGAAAGGAGGTG
>CALVFL010000045.1 GCA_944326825.1 uncultured Erysipelotrichaceae bacterium | reverse complement strand
ATGCGTCCTATGAATGGGAATGGGTCTCGTTGACCAATGACCACGAGCAGGATATCAGCGTCTGTGTCTTCAACACCACCGAAAGCACGATCCCTGTCGCCGAGAGCACGGTGGGAGGTATTCATGTAATATATGGCAACTACGACTTTTCCGGTACAGAACTACGCCTTCCCGGAGGGTTGATGCTGGGATGTTCTACCAGAGAAGATGTCTTAAAGCTGTATGGCCAACCGAACGATAGCTTTGAGGCAACCTATGGTGGATATCGCTTGACTTACGAAATTGATGACCCTCTTGACCCGGCCTCCTGGAAGATTGGTTTTGATGATTCAGGCATTCTAGACGATGTTATGGTACACCACCAGGCTTATTTCCGTTCCGACTAACGTCATGGAATATGTACATCTTACCAGTCATCATTTAAGGCAAAGAAAACCGCCTGTCCTAATGACCCTTATCTCGGCCATAGGGACAGGCGGTTTAGTTTTTTGAATAAAAAAGGATAAAATCAAATTCAGTGCTTTCTTTAAAGGCATTGATATTGAAATTTAACCGTGTTCAATTCGAGGCGGTAAATACAAACTGATACAAATGTTTTTACATTGTCGCCTAAGAAAAATCTAAAAACTCAATAAAAAGCAATATGCCAGAGATGGCGGTATTTACTCAAATACTGGTAGTAGCTGATTTAGAAAAACTATAATTATTTATAAAGAGGGTAGAGATGGAAATTATAAAGCATGATGATTTTTATATCTTGGATGATGGCAGAGTAAGAGAGTTTTTGTTTGTTGATGAAATGAAAGCTTTGCTTATTGATACCGGTTTTGAAGACGATGAGATATTAAAAGCGGTAAGAAGCATTACTGATCTTGAGGTCGAGGTCATATTGACCCATGGCGATCCCGATCATACTGGCGGTCTTAGATATTTTAAAGAGGCTTATTTAAACAAAGAGGACTGGTGTTTAGTGAGCGAAGATTTTAAACTTCACGATATAAAAGAGGGTGATGTATTCAAAGTAAAGAATCATTGTTTAAAAGCCGTCAGTATGCCCGGGCATACCTATGGTTCAATGGCTTTTTACGATGAGGATAATGGGCTTTTGTTTTCAGGAGATGGTATTCAAAAGATCGGACCGATCTTCATGTTTGGACAAAAGCGTGATCTGGCATTATATATTCAAAGCCTTATAAAAATAAGGGAGCTGGTGAATAAAGATACGATCATCATGCCATCGCATCATGACTTTCCGCTTGACGTCAAAGCCATCGATCATGATCTAAATGACATCGTGGGTTTAAAAGACGGCAAACTTAAAGGAGAAAGACACCCTTTTATGCCCTGCTTGATCTATCAGGGGGATTATGTATCGTATCTTATCGATGATCATAGTCTTGCTTCTATAAACTTATAAAAGAACTTTCTTGCTGGTATAAAGATAGAGGGCTATACCCAATATGTCGGCCAGTAACCAGCCGATCGGAACGGCCATCCAAATACCGTTTACGCCAAATAAAGGCATAGCGGATAAAAGATAAGCCAGGATCACTCTCATGCCTAAAGAAGTGATCGTTAATACTATCGATACCATAGGTCTGTTGATCGCCCGAAAGTAGCCATATAACAAGAATAAGACCCCGATAAGGATATAGAAACTGCCTTCGATCCTTAAATAATCCATGCCGATAGCTATGACTGAACTTTCGCTGGGATCGATGAAGATTGTCATCAGTTCTTTGGCAAAGATCACGACCAGGGATGAGATGAAAAGGCAAAACAAAGACGAAGTTATAAAGGCGCTGACAACGCCTTTTTTGATCCGCTCTTTTTCATCGGCACCATAGTTTTGAGCTACGAAAGTAGAAAAGGCATTGCCGAAATCCTGTACGGGCATATAGGCAAAAGAATCGATCTTGACTCCGGCGGCAAAAGCGGACATGACGATTGTGCCGAAACTGTTGACAAGTCCCTGTACCATCAGGATGCCGAAATTCATAATCGATTGCTGAAGACTGGTCAATATAGAAAGAGAGAAGATTTTTTTAAATTCCCGACTGTCAAAAGACCATTCTTTTCGTTTGGGCAGAAGATCGGAGAATTTTAAAACAACATAGATGACGATGCAAAGCGCTGATACATATTGAGCGATAGTAGTGGCGATCGCTGCCCCTTTTACCCCCGTCTTAAAAACGATCACAAAGACAAGATCCAAGATCACATTCAAGACCGCTGCTAAAGCTAAAAAGATGAGCGGGATCAACGAATTGCCGACAGCTCTTAAAAGATTGGCTAAATAGTTGTATATGAATGTAGCGATGATGCCAAGATAGATATAGACAAGATATTCTTTCATCATATCTTTTATCCCTTCAGGAACTCTTAAAAACCACATCGTCTGATCGATGAATACATAGACGGCAATATTGATCAAAACCGTGATCAAAGCGATAAAGACAAAAGAGATAAAGACACCTTTCCGCATCGCTTCACCATCTTTTTTGCCAAACTTATTGGCAATATAGATACCGCTTCCCATGCATAGACCGATGATGATTGATGTTAGAAAGGTCATAAGTGAATAGGAAGATCCGACTGCTGCCAAAGCATCTTTACCTAAAAAACGGCCGACCACAAAAGTATCGGCGATATTGTATAACTGCTGCAATAGATTGCCAAGCATCAAGGGCAAAGCAAATAACAGCATATTTAAAGTGATCTTTCCTTTAGTCAGATCTCTATGCATCTTTTCCATCCAAGTAACTATTATATATGTTCTAAGCGAGGAAATGTGAAAATAATCAAGGGTTTAATAGATTTTATTTGCTAAATAGAGTAAAATAGTTAATGTTAGGGTGATGGAGGTAATTGTTATGGACAATAGATATATTGATAATGATATTGATACTAACATCGAAAGACGCAAAGAGTTGATCGAGATAATAAAGGAGATGTCTTCAAAAGATGACAGCGAGATCGATATGCGTGAATTGTCATCTTTAAAGAAGAGATGGAACCGGATTCCTTCCTGGGATTCAGCTTATGAAGCACAGCTCGAAGAAGAATTTGACCAGTATGTCGGAGTGATCGAAGGCAAGCGTCATGAGATCCAGGCCAATAATCAAAAGGCAAAACAGGATATCATCAAGGAAGCCAGAGAAGTCATGAATATCGAAGATCAAAGAGAATCAATCGATAAGATGAGTTCTTTGATGGAAAGATGGAAAGCTGTCAGATCAGCCGGCAGAGAAGTCGATGAAGTATTGTGGCAGGAATTTTCGGCCATCCGAAAAGAATTTTTTGATAAACGTCGTCAGTATTTTGATGAATTAAAAGAAAAGTTCGCTGCTGCTAAAGCAGTTAAAGAAGAACTGATCACTAAGGCGGCCGAATATGCCGAGAGTACAGATGTAGAAAAGACCAGTGAGATCTATCGTGAACTGATGCAGGAATGGAAAGAAGCCGGAAGCGCCGGCCGTGAACATGATGATGATCTTTGGGAAAGATTCTCGCTTGCCCGTCAGCCGTTCTTTGATTACCGCAAGACTTATTACGATGAATTGAAAAAGCAGCAGGCAGAGTATGCAGCCAAAAAAGATGAGCTGATCAAAAAAGCTAAAGAGATCTCGGAAAAGGGTGAATATACCCGTGAAGATACAGCGGCTATGAAAGAACTCAACGTCTTATGGAAAGAAGTGCCGACTTGCGGACGTTATCGTGATGAACGCTTATGGCGCAAATTCAAAGGTCTGATGGACGGTTACTTCATGGAACTTAAACGCATCAATGAAGAAAAACACGAAAACTGGAAACAGCGCATGGAAGATGCCAAAGTCCGCAAACAGGAATTGATCAATGATCAGGAATCGCAGATCAACCGTCTTGAACATTTGACTAAAGAGCTTTTAGGCGAAAGTGCGATTGAGGAAGTTGAAGCCAAGATCGAAGATAAAAAACAGCTGATCGATAAACTGAAAGAAGAGATCGCTGATATCGACAATACTTTGAAAGATGAATAACAAAAAAATGAGCATCGATCATTACTGATCATGCTCATTTTCTTTTGGTAAATGCAAGGTTATCTGATCTTCTTTTTCTGTGCCCGCCTTGTCTTTGAATTCATTAAGCAGTGCTTTCTTTTCTTCTTCAAGCGACGAAGGATCTAAAGTTACCGTTTCATCGGTTTTAGTTCTGGGTCTTTTTTTGAAGTGACGATAAAGGAAGAAAGCCAAGATGATTACAAGTAAGCTACCACCGCAAATCAGACCGATCTCTAAATAAGTAAGACCAGGATATTCAGAGCGAATGATGATCTCCCTTAGGGAATTGTCGATAAGGTCAAAGCGGACCGTGTTTCCTTCAATGCTGCCGCCGCTTGTCGATAGAATCTTGCCTGGCATCTCAAATGAGAACTCGGCCGTTAAACCGATATTTTCATAATTGCTGATGGCACTTTCAGCACCGTTATCAGCACCGACTGGAATAAACGAGAAGAACAGTTCTTCAATGTCAGGGTTGTTTAAAGTAAACAAGATCTCACGATGAGCTCTGTCAACTTCGATCTTGACCGGACCGCCCTCTTCTGGCAAACCCTTAGGTCTTTCGATAGCCAGACCGACATATTTGATGCCTTCGATCTCTTTTTCGACTTCTTTGATCTCAACCTTTTTTTCAAGGTTGTATGAATCAGCGACAAAATTGTAGATCTCTTCGAGGTCAAAATCCTGCAGACCGGCAATATTTTCATAGACCAACAGTTCCATCGTATAGGAATATTCCCCATCTTCATAGATCTTATAATCAGTATCCAAGATGGCACAACCGCTTAATCCGATAACCAGCAAACAACTGATCAATAGTTTATATATCTTTGTTTTCATGTTTACATTATATATATTCTCAGCTTTATAAGCAAATTTCACTCTTATTCGTGGTAGTATTATAGGGTATGAAAAGAAGAAGGGTAAGGATCGATCGCCTGTTAATAGTCATAATCATCTTATTGGTTATTATCTTATCTTTAGTGTTCGCTTTTAAAAATGTCCTTTTTAAAACGAGCGATCTTAAAGCTGAGGAAGTTTGTGAATATGATGCCGACATTCCTATAGAATTTGATATAAAACTTAACTCCAAGCGTTATCTGATGTCTAAAAACGGTGAAGAGAATCAGATCGTTTATGCCTTGGGTGAAGATGAGATGTTTTATCCGGCCTCTTTGACTAAGCTTCTGACTTTGGCTGCGGCTTTAGACTATATCGATGATTACGCCTTGATAAGAGAAGTTAAAGAAGAAGATATAGCTGGGCTGTATGAAGCCAACGCCTCTGTTTTGGGCTTAAGGGCAGGCGATAAGATCTCGCTGAATGGTGCGCTTTACGGCTTGATATTGCCATCGGCAGCAGATTGTGCCAATGTATTAAGAGATTATGTTGAAGAAGTCAGCGGCAGAGATTTTATCGCTTTGATGAATGAGAAAGCACAAGTTATCGGAATGAACGACTCTCACTTCAGCAATGTTGCCGGACTTTTTGACGAAGATAATTATTCGACGCTTTCTGACATCAATAAGCTTCTGGTCTATTTATGGAAGATCCCTAAAGCCAAAGAAGTTTTGACCTCTTTCTATTATGAAAGTGACGGTTATCTCTTTTATGCCACTACTTATCGTCATAAAGATGAGTTGTCTTCAAGCGGCGCCAAAGTCATCGGCGGCAAGATCGGCTTTACTTACGAATCGCAATATAACTATGCTTCGATAGTTGAAGAAAGCGACGGCACGATCTGGTTTTTGATCACGGGTACGGCTTCTACTCTCGAAGATGATGCAGATGCCCTTGGATATGTTGAAGATGTTCACAACATTCTTAATACTTATTTCAATTAGCGTGTTAGAATATAGATATGATATATGTAATCGGCGGGGCAAATATCGATATTTTTGCCAAAAACAGTCATGATCTGATCCTGCGTGATTCCAATCCGACGAAACTGAGTTTCAGTTTCGGGGGAGTCGGTCATAATATTGCCTTGAATCTGGCTAAACTTAAAGAGAAAGTGCAGTTTGTCAGTGTTTTTTCACATGACCATTTTTCTAAAGGTCTGATCGAAGATTGTTTATCAAACGGTCTTAGTTTAGATCATGCCATCTATCGTGAGGACTATCCTTCCTCGATGTATATTGCAATCATGGATAAAGACAATGATATGTACTTAGGTCTATCTGACATGAGCATCTTGGAATCACTAAAATGGGAAGAGATCGTTTCTTTAAAAGAGATCATCAAAGATGATGATTATCTGATCGCTGATACCAATCTTAGTGAAACGATCTTAGCCAAGATCCTGATGGAATTTAAAGGCGTTAAAGTATCGGATGCGATAAGTGTCAATAAGGTACATAAACTATCAAAAGTCTTAGATAAACTTGATATCATCAAACTTAACCGTTTAGAAGCTGAAGCTTTATGTGCGATGAAGCTTACAAGCGATGAAGATGTCAAAAAGGCTTTGCTTGACCTAAAAGACAAAGGAGCCAAAGAAGTTGTCATCACTGATAAAGATGGCCTATATTTATTAAGAGATGAGAAGTGTTATCGCTTTTGTCACGGTCATACCAGAAATGATCTTAAGAATGCTACCGGAGCCGGTGATTCGCTTTTGGCAGCTTATGTTTATATGCATCAAAGAAGCGATGATCTGAAAAAAGTCGTCACTTATGCTTTAGCTAATGCTTTACTGACGATCGATGATGAAAATACCGTCAGTAATGTCAATATAGAAAGACTCGAAAAGAAAGCACAGGAATTAAAGATCGAAGGAGGAGAAATTTAAGATGCACATTCGTGTTAGTGAAGAAGTAAAAAAAGCTTTAAAGGAAAATAGAGGAGTGATCGCTTTAGAATCGACGATCATTTCTCATGGTATGCCTTATCCCCGCAATGTGGAAACGGCTTTGAATTGTGAAAAGATCATCCGTGAAAACGGCTGTGTCCCGGCTACGATCGGAATCATTGACGGAGTCGGGGTCATCGGCATGAGTGAAGAAGAGATCGAAGAATTCGGCAAACGGAAGGGTATCGCCAAAGTATCAAGAAGAGATCTGCCGATCGTCGTCGCTAAAAAATTGTGGGGTGCTACTACTGTCGCTACAACGATGATCTTAGCTAATATGGCTGGCATCGAACTCTTTGTGACCGGCGGTATCGGCGGCGTCCATCGTGGTGCTCAGGAAACTTTTGACATCAGTGCCGATCTGCAGGAGCTGGCCAATACTAATGTTTCCGTGATCTGTGCCGGAGCCAAGGCTATTTTGGACTTGCCTTTGACTTTGGAATATCTTGAAACTTTCGGTGTGCCAGTCTTAGGATACCAGACAGAAGAATTGCCGGCTTTTTATACCAGAACTTCTGGTTTGAAAGTCGATTATCGCATGGACAGCGCCAAAGAGATTGCCGAAGTCATCAAGACTAAACGGGAACTTGATCTAAAGGGCGGTGTATTGATCACTAATCCGATCCCTGAAGAATTTGCAATGGATAAAGAAGAGATGGATAAAGCGATAAACGAAGCTTTAAGCGATGCTGAAAAAGAAGGCATCAAAGGCAAAGATACTACTCCGTATCTATTAGCTAAGGTCAAAGATCTTACTAAAGGTGAATCGCTTGAATCAAATATCAAACTTGTTTATAACAACGCTAAAGTCGGCAGTCTGATCGCTAATGAACTTTGTGCTTTAAGGAAATAGTATGTTTTATGATGAATGTGTCCAAGCGCTCTTAGATAGAGGCGTTAAGATCGAAGATATTGCGAATTGTGCAGAATTTTTGCATAAGCCCTATCAAAATGACATCACTAAAGAAGAGATCATTGCCAATATCCAAGAGATTTTGAAAAAAAGAGAAGTCCAGAACGCTGTTTTGACGGCCATTGAACTTGACCGCCTTTGCGAAGAAGACAAGTTTCACAACAAAGAGTTTCAAAAGGCTGTTTTGGATGATGATGGTCTATATGGCATCGATGAAGTATTGGCTTATGGCATCTGCAATATCTACGGTTCGATAGCCCTGACTAATTTCGGCTATATCGATAAAGTCAAACCAGGCATCATCGGAGTTTTGAACGAACCGCAAAAGGGCTGCTGCAACACCTTTTTGGATGATATAGTGGGAGCGATCGCCGCCAGTGCCGCCAGCAGATTAGCACATGGAAAAAAAGATTGATAAGATCCTCGATAAGGAAGCTTTGAAAGCTATCTTTCAAAAAGTCGGTGTTTCAAAGGGGATGACGCTGATCGCTCATACGGCGATGTCTAAATTCAATTATATCGTCGGCGGAGCGCAGACCTATAATGACGCTCTTATCGAAACGTTAGGCTATAGCGGTACGTTAGTCATGCCGATGCAGTGCGCAGAAAACAGCGAGCCAAGCTATTTTGAAAATCCGCCGGTCGCTTTTGACCTTCTTGAGGATTATCGAAAAGCCATGCCGCCCTTTAATAAACATCTAAGTGAAACTTTCATGATGGGCAAGGCCGTTGAAAATCTTAGAAGAAGGGAAAAGGCCGTTATTTCCGATCATCCGAACTGTGCTTTTGTCGCTGTGGGCAAATATGCCCGCATGATCTTGGAAAGACAGAGTTTAGACTTTCCTTTAGGCAACGATTCGCCTTTAAAGAAGTTATATGATCTGAAAGCCTATTGTCTTTTGGCCGGTGTTGATTTTGACAACATGACGGCACTTCATTTAAGCGAGTATCTGAGCAACACCAAACCTATCATCATGAACGGTGCTTCTATAATGGTAGGCGGCGAGAAGGAGTTTAAAAAGTATTTAGAATATGAGATCGACAGCTCAGACGGATTTATGGAGATCGGCAAGATCCTTGAAAATAAAGGTTATGTAAATTCCCTGACGATCGATAATGTGACTTTAAAACTGGTCAGAGTGGATCTGGCTGTCGATGAAGGGATAAAATATTACAGGAAAAGAGATTTATGAGAATTGGAACGATCGGCACTTCAAAGATTGCCGAAAAACTGATCACGACTTTTATCGAAGCAGGTTTCAAGCTTGAAGGCGTAACTTCCCGAAGCATCGCTAAAGCCAAGAGTTTTCAAAAGCGTTATGGTTTTGCGAAGGCTTTTGATGACTATGATAAGATGCTAGAAGACGACAAGATCGATATTGTCTATATTGCTTTGCCGAATGCCCTGCATTTTGAATATGCCAAAAAAGCTCTGTTAGCAGATAAAAACGTCATACTTGAAAAACCTTTCTGTATAAGTTATGAAGAGAGTTTAGAACTTTATGAATTAGCCAAGAGTAAAAGACTCTTTCTTTTTGAAGCGATCACCAGCATTCATTTGCCGATATATCACAAGATGAAAGAGGATCTTTTAAAACTTGGCCCTGTCAAAACGGCGATCTTGAATATGACTAAATATTCTTCCCGTTATGATGAATTTAAAGCCGGGCTAAATCCCAATATCTTTAATCCGAAGATGGGCGGAGGAGCTCTTATGGATCTTAATGTCTATAATATCCATATCGCTGTCTATCTTTTTGGAATGCCTTTAAAGACTGTTTATCTTGCCAATGTCAAGGATGGCGTCGATACATCCGGTGTCATAAGTATGAAATATGAAGATAAGACATTGTGTTTGATAGCCGGCAAGGACGCTATGGCCAAGTCTTTTTTAGAGATCATGGGTGAAAACGGTTATATTTATGCAAAGGGATCGCCATCAGTGATCAAAAGCTATGATCTTGTCCAAAATGAACAAAAGGAAACCTTCAACGATGATAATGATCCTTATCTTTATGAGATCATGGCTATGAAGAAGATCTTAGAAAATGATGATCATGTCCAGTGTGAAAGACTATTGGAGCATACTTTAAAGGTCATGAAAATAATCGATGATTTAAAAAAGGCTGATCAATAAGATCGGCCTTTTATCATTTATAGGAAAGTCTGACGCTTATCAGTTTGCCGATGGCTTCAAAGAGTTGCTCGTCATCTTTATTGAAACGTCCTAACAAAGGCGAGTCGATGTCAAGCACGCCTACGACTTCTTTATTGATGATCAAAGGGACGACTAATTCAGAATTGGTCGCCGCATCACAAGCGATATGCGTTTTAAAATCATGCACATTATTGACGACGATCAGCTGTTTTTGCCGATAAGCAAATGCACATACACCCCGATCCAGTCTTAAATGCGTGCAGGCGATCTTGCCCTGAAAAGGACCCAAGACCAGCTCCTCGCCTTTTAAGAAATAAAAACCGATCCAGTTGATGTCCTTGATATTTTCATATAAAAAGGCAGTGGTATTGCATAGGGCCGCCAGTTTATCATCTTCATCCAGCAAGGCTTTGATCTGCAGTAAAAGAGTCTTGTTCATGCACTTATTATATCTTGAATAATGCAAAATATAAATATATAATAATGAAGAACAGGGGTGCTATTTTAAATAGCTGAGATGATACCCTTTGACCTGATCTAGTTAGTACTAGCGTAGGGAGTTTATTTTCCTTACGCCTTAGAAATGAGGTGTTTTTTTATGAAGACTAAAGATTTGGTATTTATGGGGCTATATGTAGCCTTGGCGATCGCTCTTGATTATTTTAAAGAGATGCTGCCGTTTTTAAACATGGCCAACGGCGGTTCGATCAATATTGCGCTCATTCCGGTAGTCGTAGCTTCTTTTCATTTAGGTGCTTTGAAAGGAATGATCGTCGGTGCACTCTGGTGGCTGGTAAGTTCTTTATTAGGATTGAATAACAGTATCCTCAATGTTGCCCAATATCTGCTTGACTATGTCATCCCGTCAGTCGTTATTGGCGCAGCTTCAATTTTCTATCGCAAGCATACTTCACTTGAAGCTTTGCTTGGCATTGCCTTGACAATGTTTATCAGAACGGCTTCGATCATTATCAGCGGTGCATTTTTCTGGCCAGGTGATGCGGCCGCCGGCTCTTTGGCAGCCTGGGTTGGTTCGCTAAGTTACAACCTTCCCTATTCAATCGCTACCATGGTGATGCTGATGATCGTCGTACCGCTCATCATGATCCGTTTAAAGAAGGCTATTGATTAAGACTTTCAAGTTTAGGAGGCAGGACGCCTCCTTTTGTTATATAATAGACAAGGTATGAATGAACTAAAGATCAACGATACAGTATTTATTCAATCCTACAAGCATGACGGCTCACGTCACCGTACCTGGTCTAAGGGACTTCTGATCGATAAGAAGGAACATGAACTGGTCGTAGTGACCGATCATACTTTTGTCGTGGAAAATGACGGCCGCAAGTGGCTGACCAAAGAGCCGGCGATCTGCTTTTTCTATGATAACCGCTGGTTCAATGTCATATCGATGGTACGCAAAAACGGTATCTATTATTACTGCAATATCGCTTCTCCAAGTCTGTATGATGGCGAAGCCATTAAAAATATTGACTATGATCTTGATGTCAAAGTATATCCTGATTACAGCTATACGATCCTTGATGAGGATGAATATGAAATGCACGCCAAGAAGATGAACTATCCGCATGATCTGAAAATGATCGTCGAGATGGAATTGCGCAACATTACAAGGATGATCGAGAATCGTGATAAACCGTTTGAATTCGAGTATATCAACGAATATTTACTCAGATATCTGAACATGATGGCTAAAAAGTGAACTAAGCCATCTTTTTTTATAATTAAGACTTGATTTTTGGATTTAAGTTGTGGTAATGTAACTTTACCGAGGGATTCAGCAATAATCTCAATATTATCTGACATGGTTTTTAAAAATGATGTCAAAAGATAGGCGGTATTATATTACCAGGATCTGTAAAGAAGGAAGATCGGCACTTAATCTGCAAAAAATTTTTTCAACTTTTTTCCCATTTCCCCTTGCATTACCTTTGCTGATTTGGTAATATAACTAAGCACCATTTAATGGTGCATATATCTTGCCTTTAATAAGCAGGGTATAGCTTTCGATCTTTGAAAA
>CALVFL010000044.1 GCA_944326825.1 uncultured Erysipelotrichaceae bacterium | reverse complement strand
TATTACTTAACATATCTGTATATGTATTTATTATTAAGGAGGATCTATATTATGTTTGTATATAACCCTCATAGATACAAGAACGGTGAAACATTAAGCACGGGATAAAACCCGTGCTTTAATATGGTCTTTAAACATTAAATATTAGTACTTCTATCTAAAAACATGCTAGAATAAGGGGGTGAGAATAACTTCAGGAGGAAGAGGATGGAAAATAAAAAAACATATTATGTAACGACTCCTATCTATTATCCCAGTGATAATTTTCATGTAGGACATTGTTATACAACGTGTATCGCTGATGCTTTGGCAAGATACAAAAGAGAAAAAGGTTATGATGTATTCTTTTTGACCGGTTCTGACGAACATGGCCAAAAAATCGAAGATCGGGCTAAAAAGGCCGGCGTATCTCCTAAAGAGTTCGTTGATCCGATTATCGCCAATGCCAAAGATCTTTGGCAGAGTTTGAATATCAGTTATGACAAATTCATTCGAACTACCGATGATGAACATGTCAAATGTGTTCAAAAGATCTTCCAGAAGCTTTATGAACAGGGCGATATCTATAAAGGCACTTATGAGGGCTGGTATTGTACGCCGTGTGAAGCTTTCTGGACAGAAGCTCAATTAGTGGACGGCAAGTGTCCTGATTGCGGCAGAGATGTAGTACTTACTAAAGAGGATGCCTATTTCTTTAAACTATCCAAATATCAAAAACAGTTTGAAGAATATCTGGCCAGCCATCGTGATTTAATGCAGCCGGAAAGCCGTTATAACGAGATGGTCAATAACTTCTTGAAACCTGGTCTTAAAGATCTGTGTGTTTCAAGAGCCAGTGTAAAATGGGGTATTCCAGTACCGTTTGATGATGGTCAGACGATCTATGTATGGATCGATGCTTTGACAAACTATATCAGTGCTTTAGGCTATTTAAGCGATGATGAGAGTCTTTTTGAAAAATACTGGCCGGCTGATCTGCATTTGATCGGTAAAGAGATTTTCCGATTCCACACGATCATTTGGCCGATCATCCTGATGGCTTTAGGACTGCCTTTGCCAAAGAAAGTTTATGGTCATGGCTGGCTCACGATCGATGGCGGCAAGATCTCTAAATCAAAGGGCAACTATAAAGATCCAAGAGAGTTTATCAAAGACTACGGTGCCGATACTTTAAGATATTATATCTTAAGCGAAGTACCGTTTGGCAGTGACGGCAATTTCTCAGAACTTCTGATGGTTGAAAGACGCAATTCTGATCTTGCCAATATCTTAGGCAATCTTGTCAACAGAACGATCACGATGACTAATAAATACTTTGATGGCGAAGTGACCCGCATCAGCAATATCACCGAACTTGATAAAGAAGTGATCATCGGTTTAAATCACATGGAAAAAGATGTTGAAGCCAAGATGGAAGCTTTAGACATACCAAACGCTTTAGCAGTCATCTTCAATAATCTGAAACGTTTGAATAAATATATCGATGAAACGACACCATGGATCTTAGCTAAAGATGAAAGCCAGAAAGGCCGTTTAAATGATGTGCTTTATATGATTTTAGAAGGTATCAGATTATGTGCTTTAGAATTAAAGGCTTTCATTCCTGAAACAGCTGAAAAGATCTTTGATGCCTTAGATACTAAATATCGTACTTTTGAATATGCCAAAGTCGGTACCTCGGGCTTTAAAGTAGTCAAAAAGCCGGAGATATTATTTGAAAGGATCGATGAAGAAGCCTTAAAGGCTCGCTTGGAAAGCGAAGAAGCCGAAGCCAAGATCGAACATCTGCCAGAAGTCACCATTGATGATTTCTCTAAAGTTGAACTTGTCGTCGGCAAGGTATTGGAGTCTAAAAAACATCCTGATGCCGATCGTCTGCTGGTATCTCAAGTCGATATCGGCAGCGGCGAAATCAGACAGATCGTTACCGGTATCGCTGAATTCGTTAAACCGGAAGACCTTGTGGGTACGAAAGTCATCGTTGTCGCTAACTTAAAACCGGCCAAGATCAAAGGTGTAGAATCAAAAGGTATGCTTTTAGTTGGGGAAGATGATGAATTAGTCAATGTCCTGACTTCGACCTGCAAAGTCGGAACAAGGATCAGATAGTGTTTAAAAAGGGCGAAATATTAAAATATCGCCCTTTTATTTAATAAGACATGATACAATCTATTCAGAGGTTTGATTATGAGTAAAGAATTAACGACGATATTAGTGATCATCATGATAGCCGTTACGGTTATCTCGATCTTATTGCAGGTCATAAAGAGATCTACCTACAACAAGCTGGCTAAAGCTGCCAGTCAAAATGATTTTAAGACTTTTGATGAAGTGCTTAATTCCTGGCAGGGCAAACTATTAAATAAGCTTGAATACCATTATGTCATGCTTAACAGCGGTTTTATGCGTGGTGATGAAAAGATGATCGAAGCTGAATTTAAAGAACTGGATAAGCTTAATCTTAACCGTAAATTTACTATCGATATCTTAAGCAAGAAATTTGATTTCTATATGTATAAGGAACAAAAGACCAAAGCTTTAGAAGTCTTGGACAAGATCAAAGAGTTGAAAGAAGAAAAACTGTATAAACATCTATACAGCATCTATGACATCACTTTCAACAAACAGTTTGAGAATATCGACGATCTTTTAAAATTATATGAAGAGGAAAAAGATATTTATCAGAAAGCCATATATGAGATGGTAATCTCAGAGATGTATTTAAAAGACGGCAACGAAGAAAAGGCTAAAGAGTATTTAGCCAGGTATCAGGAACATATCAAAGAAGAAGAAAAATAGTCTATCGATCAAGATAGGCTATTTTTAAAAGTAGTTGTTTTTGATGGTCAAAAGGCTGTAAAGCGATACCAGAAGGCCTAGGAACTCAGCGATCGGTACGGCCAGCCAGATTCCGATCCTGCCCAAAAGCATCGGTATTAAAATGATACCTAGAGATAAGAATAAGAAAGTGCGGGTAAAAGAGATTATCGCTGAAACTTTGCCATTCGATAAAGAAGTAAAAAGCGAAGAAGCATAGATCGATATACCCATCATGAGAAATCCCAAAGCATAAAGATGAAAGCCTTCTTTAGAGATGGCGATGACTTCTTTGTCGCTTGTAAATATATTTAGGACAGCATCGATTGAAAGCAGCGATATGAAATAGCTGCCGATCGATACAAGAGAGATGAACCACAAAGAGAAGCGATGGATCTTTTTAAGTTCAGCGGGTTTATTTTCACCATACTTATAAGATATGATCGGAGCGATACCGCTGGCATAGCCGAAAAGGATGGCATTCAACACGAATTGGAAATATAAAACGATGGTTATGGAAGCTACGCCAGCTTCCCCATAGTACTTTAAAAAGACCAGATTGTATAAGTAAGTAGTAACAGCGTTGGCTAAATTAGTAACCATTTCACTTGAACCGTTGAAGCATGATTCAAAAAAGACATGGCCGTCATAATGCGGTCTTACAAAGACCAGTTCTTTTTTTCTGAAGAAAGTGAAAAAGATGATGCCGATCGTTGCTGGGATCATATAGGATAGTCCGGTAGCTAAAGCAGCGCCCCTGATCCCCATCTTAAAAGGGCCCATAAAAAGATAATCCAAAAAGATATTGGCCACTCCGCCGCTGATCGTTGCCATAAGACCGACCCCGGGCTTTCCCGCTGTTACAAAGAAAGTCTGAAAGGCTGTCTGCAGGAAATAAAAAGGCGCAAAATATAGTAGAGTAGAAAGATAATCAATCGACATTTGGACCATTGAATCTGTCGCTCCTAATACTTTAACGATCTCTTCAATGAAAAGATTGCCAAAGATAAGAAAGAAGAAACTGAAACAAAGTTCAAGCACGATGATAAAAGTCATGTTGTCGCAAGCTTCGTGCACTTTTCTTTCACCAAGTTTTTTAGCGATGATCGCTGCTCCGCCGCAGGCAAGCATTATCCCTATGCCAAGTTCAATATTGATGATCGGATAAACGATATTGACACAAGATAAAGCCGTCGTACCGACAAAATTAGATACAAAGATGGCATCAACAATAGTGTATAATGACAAAAACAGCATCATTACCATATTGGGGAAGGAGAACCCCAAAAGTTTAGAGCCGTTATATTCTTTTGCTAAAGGATTGATATTAGTCATACCCCACTATTCTATCAAATCTTTTATAAACTACAAAATCTAAAGATCATGTGTATAGGGGGCGGTATTGTTAATAAGGGTTGCTTGAAAAATGTAACGGACAGTTAATAGAATGATGAAAAAGGAGGCTTAATATATGTTAAGTGAGAATATTAAACGTTTGAGAAGATCGAAAGGATTATCGCAAGAAGAGCTGGCATTAAAGATCAATGTAGTTAGACAGACAATATCCAAATGGGAAAACGGCACTTCAGTACCCGATGCCCAAATGCTGATCACCATTTCGAAAGCACTTGATACAAGTGTTGATGTCTTGCTGGGCGAAGATGTCATAGACAAAGATGCTGACGATCTAAAAGCGATCAGTCAAAAACTGGAGGTCATCAATCATCAGCTTGCTTCAAACAAGGCAAGCAAAAGAAAAACGATCCACTTATTATGCTTAATAGGTTGTGTGATCGTCGTTATTGGTTTAATAGTTGTATATTTACTAGGCAGTCCATATCAAAACTGGGATATGAGTGATCATGAAACAGCTGTTTTAGCTACGATCTGGCATTCGTTTGAATGGGCTTTTGTAAGGATTGCACCATTCATAATTATCTTGTTCGTTATTGGTATTATATTGACTAAAAGAATTGATAATTAAAGACAGGTATTTAGAATCGTTCTAATATATAATTGCCTAGGGTGTGTTTAACTTTTATTATTAAGTAATTATAATATTGATTAGATAATAATATTCAGAGGTTTTGATATGTTTAAAGAAATGAGAAGAAAAAGACAGGCATTAATGCCAGACGAAATAGATGAAGTGTTATATCGTGGAAGATCTGGCGTTATGGCGCTGTGCGCTGATGATGATTACCCTTATGCTATTCCGATTAGTTATGTTTATGATGGATCAAAATTGTATTTTCACTGTGCGAAAACCGGCCGCAAACTAGATATAATTCGCAGAAATAACAAAGCTTCATTTTGTGTTATTGATCAAGATAAAGTTATTCCTGAAGAATATACAACTTACTACAAAAGTGCCATTGTTTTTGGTAGGATATCAGTTATAGAGGATGAAAAAGAAAAATTGAAGGCAATAGAAAAATTAGCAGTTAAATATGCCCCAAACGATAACAGTGATGGCCGTAATAGGGCAATCGATAGAGATTGGGAATTTCTCTGCATGTTGCAACTGGATATCGAACACAAAACAGGGAAAAAAGCGAAAGAATTGTTGGATAACAAAAATAATGAAAAATAATGGTCATTTAAACTATTGTGGATTTATGGTATCCCTTTAAATTATCATGTGGGTATCTTGAGGTACACCTTTAAACTATCGTATGGGTGTACCTTTTTGTATATAAAAAGACCTTTCTTTTATTATTT
>CALVFL010000043.1 GCA_944326825.1 uncultured Erysipelotrichaceae bacterium | reverse complement strand
GATAATATCATACCTATCCTTCCTTACAAACCACTAAAATGTATTTTCTCATTTCAAATATGCATTTTAATTCAAGAAATTACTTTCGTGGATCATAAACGGAATTTAGTTTAGGAATTAACGTATTGCTACTATTATTCACGAAAAAGTTTCAAGTTCTTGGAACATTTGCGTTTTTAACCCCTATCACGAAAACGTATGAAGACTGATATTCTACTCTCGGAACAATGCATCACAGAGCAGAAAATAAGTGATTTTCAACCCTTAAACGCACAAAAACAGACGACACCCAACCGAAGTTGAATGTCGTCTGTTTTGTTGTCCAATCCTGTTTGGCAGATGCCGATTTCGTAATTTCTTCAAATTACTGTCTTATCGGCACACGGGGAACTATCAGACTTTTTTAAAACAGTGAATCAGTATTGCTGATCTTGAGATGTTCATAGGCTTTAGCAGTGACGACCCGGCCTCGGGGGGTACGGTTGATAAAACCGATCTGCATCAAGTAAGGTTCATAGACATCTTCAAGCGTCATTGTTTCTTCGCCGATAGCGCTGGCAATAGCTTCAAGTCCTACCGGTCCGCCTTTAAAGCGTTCGATGATGCCTTTTAAATAACGGATATCCACACTGTCTAGGCCCAAAGAATCGACTTTCAAACGATTCAAAGCATCATCAGCCAGCTGGCGGTCGATCAGACCGTCATTTAAAACTAAGCCGAAATCACGGACTCTTCTGAATAAACGGTTGGCGATACGAGGTGTTCCTCTTGATCTTTTGGCTATCTCCAAGATCGCTCCGTCTGAGGCTTCGGTTCCATAGACCCGAGCTGTTCTTTTAAGAATACTTTCAAGTTCATCAGTCGTATAGTATTCCAGTTTAGATACGATACCGAAACGATCTCTTAAAGGAGCCGAGATGTCGCCAGCCCTTGTAGTTGCCCCCACTAGGGTAAAGGGAGGAAGATCAAGTCTGATCGATCTTGTAGCCTGGTCCTTGCCGACGACGATATCGATGCAATAATCTTCCATCGCCGGATATAATACTTCCTCGACAACTTTAGGAAGACGGTGGATCTCATCGATAAAAAGAATATCTCCCGGTTCGATCGTTGATAAGATGGCAGCCAGATCGCCGCTTCTTTCAATGGATGGCCCGGTCGTTACTCTGACTTTCGTACCCATTTCATTGGCTAAGATATAAGCCAAAGTCGTCTTTCCCAAGCCTGGCGGCCCATAAAGCAAGACATGGTCCAAACTCTCATCACGAAGTTTGGCAGCCTTGATAAAGACCTTCAAATTATCTTTCAGACCGCTTTGACCGACATATTCTTCAAGCCGCTGGGGACGCAGTGTTATATCGTCATCACCGGCTTCTCTTTCTTGTGATAATAGTCTATCTTCCATCATTTCCTCTTTCATCTTTGTTTAAGCATTAAAGCCAAGGCCTTTTTGATATATTCATCAACACTGAGGTCTTCGCCTTTGATCTTGTTTATGACCGGATTGATCTCATTTTGACGATAACCCAAAGCTTTAAGGGCATCTATGACATCATTGAGTTTAGGATTTTCTATCATGCTTTCCTGACTTTCCGGCAGTTTTCCCTTCAGATCAAGGATCATCTGGGAAGCCGTCTTGGCCCCGATGCCCGGCAGACTCTTGATATAAGCTATATCTTTGGTTTCGATTGCCTCGATTATCTTATCGACGCCGCCAAAAGCCAAAATACCTGAAGCGATCTTTGGTCCTAAACCTTTGACTGAGATGAGTTTGATAAAAAGATCATATTCCTTTAAACTCATAAAGCCGAATAGACTGATCTCATCCTCCCGGACATGCTGATAAGTGTAGATCGTAACTTCAGCATCTTTTTTCAACAATTCGGGACGGTTAAAATTGATGCGATAACCGATACTTCCGGTATCAACTATTACATAATCCTTGCCGAACGCATGTACTTTGCCTTTAATAAATCCAATCATCTTTACCCACCTAATCTATTATAAACTAATAACTCCTAAAATCCTAAATTAAAAATACGACGGCGATATAATGGGCGATACTGGCTAAAATGATGAAGATGTGCCAGATAAAATGGGCAAAATTATATTTCTTGGCATAAAAGATGATGCCTACGGTATAAAAGATGCCGCCCAAAAGGATCAAAAGAAAGAAAGCCAGGTCATAATTAAAGATGATCGGTACGACGATGATCGCTACCCAGCCCATGGAAATATAGATGATCATCGATAAGATCCGATGATGATATTTAGAAATGGCTGTAATCAGGATGCCGGCAATCGT
Organism: uncultured Erysipelotrichaceae bacterium; assembly: GCA_944326825.1. GTDB lineage: Bacteria > Bacillota_I > Bacilli_A > Erysipelotrichales > Erysipelotrichaceae > JAHHTG01. The sequence goes on along the minus strand of CALVFL010000043.1, from coordinate 34,062 downwards.
AGCGCCCCATTCCAAGACTAATAAAACGATGCCTAAAGTTCCTTTGACGACACAAAGCAGGACTGGGGTATATGTACCAGCTATCGCCAGATAGATGAAACAATGGTCGATCTTGCGCAAGACATATTTCTGATTGGAACCGAATTCCATGGCATGATAGATCGTCGATCCCAGAAACATCAAAAAAAGGCAGATGATATAGACCGATTCGCCGCTCGCTTTTAAAATGCCGCCGGTAATATAAGAATAGACGGCCGTAAAAGGGATCATGAAAAGACAGATGACGGCCATGACCCCATGACTTACCGAATTGCCGACCTCTTCGCCAAAGGATAATTTAAACATATCCCGCATCGATACTTTTTTCATGTTTATTCCTCGTCGATAAAATCAAAACCATAGTCTTTGATATAGACCCGATCGCCGTTTTTGCAGCCCTTTTCACGCAAAGCTTCATCGACCCGCATCTTGCGTAAAGCTCTTGAAAAACGCAGGACGCTTTCATCATCTTCAAAATTGACATTGGCAAACAATCTTTCGATCTTTTCACCCTCTACACGGAAGATGCCGTTACCTTCGTTAAAGACTTTGAAATCATCTTTTTTGGCTTCAAACTTGTAAATGACTTTCTCTTTGGCACTTTCACTTTCATAAAGCGGGAATGGCGGCGTGATCTTCAAGAGTTCTTCCAAGCGATATAAAACTGCATCAAGTCCTTCGTTGATGATCGTTGTCGCTTCATATACTTCCACATCCGGATATTTATCTTTAAACCGTGCCAGATTCTCTTTAGCGCCGTCAAGATCCATCTTGTTGGCTAAAACGATCTGCGGTCTTAAAGATAGACCATACTGATAGTCTTTAAGTTCTTTATTGATGATCTCATAATCTTCAAGCGGATCACGGCCGTCGTTGGCACCCATGTCCACAACATGCAAAATGACCCGGCATCTTTCGATATGTTTCAAAAACTCATGACCAAGACCCTTGCCTTCGCTGGCCCCTTCGATAAGCCCTGGCAAATCAGCCATGACGAAACTGTAGCCGTCTTTGACTTTGACCATGCCAAGCTGAGGTCTTAAAGTCGTGAAGTGATAATTGGCGATCTCCGGTCTGGCTTTAGAAACCATTGATAAAAGCGTGGATTTGCCTACACTCGGAAAGCCGACCAGGCCGACATCAGCCAGAAGCTTAAGTTCCACGATGACTTCTTTCTTTTCGCCTTCCGTGCCAAGTTTAGCATATTCCGGAGCACTGTTTCGGGCTGTAGCAAAATGGTAATTGCCCTTGCCGCCCTTGCCGCCTTTGCATATAACAGCCTTGGCATCCTTAGTGGCTAAATCAGCGATCACATCATTACTTAAAGCATCCTTCACGATCGTTCCTAAAGGCACTTTAACGATGACATCATCTTTAGATTCACCATGCATCTTGTTGTTTTTGCCCTTTTCACCGTTTTCGGCTTTGATCTGTTTGGAATATCTGAGATCTAACAGCGTTGATTTATTGGTATCGACCGCAAAGATGATCGAACCGCCATCACCGCCATCACCTCCCGAAGGTCCCCCTAAAGGCACATACTTTTCTCTTCTGAAGGCAACCAGACCATCACCGCCGTTACCGGCGATCAGCTTTAATTTAACTTTATCTATAAACATCATTTATACCTCATAAAAATAAAGCCCTAATGGGCTTTAATTATGCAATCGGATATACAGAAACTTTCTTTCCGGTCTTGCCAAATCTTTCGAATTTTACGACACCGTCGATAGTGCAGAACAGTGTATCATCTCCACCACGCATAACATTTTCACCCGGATGGATCTTAGTTCCTCTTTGACGGTAAAGAATAGATCCGGCAGTAGCAAATTCGCCATCAGATTTTTTAGCTCCCAAACGTTTAGAATGAGAATCACGTCCGTTCTTTGTCGAACCTACACCCTTTTTAGAGGCGAAATACTGAATATTTAAAACGTATTTCATTTCTTTCTCCTTTCATCAATTTTAATATATTGACTGTAAGATTCTTCGATCGTCTTGAGTTGAATCAACACCAAGGACAAATAATCTTCAACTACCTGTGAATGATCTTTTAAGATGATCTCGATCTCATTGTCTGCCATCTTGATCTCTGTTGATCCTTCACACATATCTAATGCATTCATCAGTCCAAACATGATCGAACTGACGCTTGCACAGATCAAGTCTTTGCCATACTCTTCATATTGGGCATGCCCTTTTACTTTTAATGAAGAGATATTATCATCCTGATAATTTACACTGACTTTGATCATTAAGCTTTGATGCTTTCGACAACAAACTTAGTGTAAGGCTGACGATGACCCTGCTTTCTTCTGGTAGAACCTTTTTTGGCCTTGTATTTGAAGATAGTGATCTTTTTCTCTTTACCCTGTTTTACAACTTTACAGGCAACACTGGCACCCTCAACATACGGCTTTCCTAATTTTAAACCATTGTTTTCAACAGCTACGACTTTATCGAAAGTATAACTGTCACCTTCTTTAACATCCAGCTTTTCAGTAAAGATGACACTTCCCTCTTCAACTTTAAGCTGTTTGCCGCCGGTTTCGATTACTGCATACATTATAAATTGCACCTCCTTTTTATCTCAGACTCGCCATCAAGGCAGATCCTTAGATCTTTAAATAACCTTTCTTGAGCGGTTATAGACCCAAAGAGGGCTATAACACAAGTATTCTATCATATTTATTTTTACACTACAATCCATATTCAGGATAAAATATGCAAAAGTGATCAAAGTTCGCTGATCTTGCCGTCATCGATTAAAACAGGACGAAGCACTCTGGTTTTGGTAAGCGGTCCTTTTTTGATCTTAAGCAATACTCTTAAAGCATATTCTTTTTTAAGATCATAGACATACTGCATCTTCATCACTTTAAAACCCTTATCTTTAAGGGCGCATAATAAACTGACGGCCCGATCGGCAGGATAGATCATATAGATCTCGCCATTATCTTTTAAAAGCCGCCTGAATGCCTCGCAAAGTTCATCTAAAGGCAGACTCTCTTCAAACATCGCCTTTTCCATATAGGTGTTCAAGCGGGGATTGTTCATTTCAAAAAAAGGCGGATTGGTGACGATCACATCAAAAGGATCAGTTTTAAATTCCTGTATCTTCCCCAGATGCAGTTCAGCCTTTATTCCGTTCATCAAAAGATTCTCAAAAGCCAGATCCAAAGCTTCCCCAAAAATATCTATCCCGCATAGTCTTGACGGTTTTCTTAAAGATGCATACAAAAGCAAGGCCCCGTTATTGGTGCCGATGTCTAAAACGCTGGCTCCTTTTCTAAAATCCAAAAAGCGTCCAAGCAAGGCCGTATCAGTATTGACACAAAACATCTCATCGTCCTGATAGATCTTGATATCAGTAAATTTAAGATAATCCTTCGTCTTCTTCTTCATAATCCTTAGAGATCTCAAAATAGAATGTCGTACCTTTGCCAAGCGTCGAGATCGCTCCGTACTTGGCATGATGAGCTTCTAAGATCGCTTTAGCGATCGCTAAACCTAGACCGGTCGAAGTTATATTTCTTGTAAAACTCTTGTCGATCTTATAATAACGATCCCAGATATACGGCAGTTTGTCTTTGGGAATGCCTTCCCCTTCATCGATCACTTCTAAGCGCAAACTGTCTTCCGTATTGATCGTCTTAATGGTGATGATGCCGTTTTCTTTAGAATACTTGACGGCATTGTTTAAAAAGTTGGAGATGACCTGTTTCATCTTAACTTCATCAGCCCAGATCACACATGATTCTATCTCTTTGATGATCGTCAGATGATTCTCTTTGATCATAGCGCTTAATAGATTGACGATATCATTGACGGCATCTTTTATATCAAAATTCGTCCGGTTCAAGATGACATAGCCGGCCTGCATCATTGAAAGTTCCCGCATATCATCAACAAGTTTATTGAGATAATCGGTTTCACTCATGATAACGTCCAGGTGTTCATTGCGCTTTTGAGGATCGTCGCCAGAGATGTCCTTGATCATTTCACTGTAAGCTTTGATCATCGTTAAAGGTGTTTTGATGTCATGTGACACATTGGCGATAAGATCTCTTCTCAGTTCATCGACCTTGCTGAGTTTTGACTGGGCATCGCTTAAAGAATGGGCCAGTTCATTGATCTCTGAATAGGAATCAACCTTAAAGGAAGCGCTATAATTGCCCTCTGCCAATTCTTCAGCCCCTTTTTTGATCTTTAGGATCGGTCCAGTCATCCTTTTAGTCAAAAAGTACGATAGCAGCATCGCTAGCACCAGCACAGCCACAGCGATATAGATGAACTGGCTGAAGATAAAATCGATGACTGATTCGACTGGCTCAAGGGGTGAATTGATATAAAGATAATAATCTCCTAAATCATCTTTGATCTTTTGGCCATAGATCAGCATATCGGTATCATTGACCGGTGAAACTACCGTGTCATAAAATTCGCCTTCTTCTATCAAAAAGACATTGAGGCTGCTTAGATCATTTTTAAGATCGTAGCTCATTTCATCGATCGCAATACTTTTATCAAGCAAACACAGATCGCCAAGCGAATCGTTTTCATAAACTCTTTGACCCTGATGATCTAAAATAACGACACAGGCATTGTTGTTGAGGATAGCTTGCAAAGAGTGTTCGATATTGTTTTCAGATACATAGTGCTGATCAAAGATGTCGGTCTTGATCGTGTTGGCCAAAGATTCAATGGCAGCGATACGGTCACTGCGGTAATAAGGTCTGATGAGGACAGCCTGGAATATGCCAAAAAGGGCCAAGACCAAAAAGGCAAAGCCCAGAAAGTATAACCAGACATTAAAACGGATTCCCCTCAGATCAAACTTCAAATTTATAACCCATTCCTCTCACCGTTACGATATGTTTGCGGTATTTCTCACCCAGATTATGTCTTAACATCTTGATATGGGTATCGACCGTCCTTTCATCGCCGCTGTAATCATATTTCCAGACAGCATCTAAGAGTTTCTCTCTTGAAAGAGCGATATTGCGGTTTTTAGCCAGATAGACGATCAGATCGATCTCTTTGGGCGTTAAATTCAGTTTATTCCCCTCAAGTGTGACCTGACGTCCTTCAGGATCGATGACTAGACCCTCAAAAGTCATGATGTCATTTTTATTTTCAGTGTTATGACGATCAATGATGACTTTGATGCGGGCCATGAGTTCTTTGGGCGAGAAAGGTTTGGTCACATAGTCATCGATGCCGGAATCAAAGCCGAACAGTTTATCATGCTCCTCATGACGGGCACTTAAAATAATGATCGGCACATCTTTTAAAGCTTTGATCTTCTTGCAGGTGGCAAAGCCATCTAGACGGGGCATCATGATATCTAAAACGACGATGTCATAATCATTCGCCTGAACCATGTCTAAAGCTTCCATGCCGTCTTTGGCTTCATCACACTCATAACCGTATAGCTTGGCATATTCTTTAACGACTTCTCTAATTTTTATCTCATCATCAACGATCAGTATCTTGGCCATCTTCTTTAACTCCTTATCATCAAATATTCAACACGGCAGCTGTTAAGTTTATTGACACTGCCTTTAAAATAGATATATTTATTCTCGCTGCCGATCAGCTCATCACGCTTTTTAAAATACAAAGACGGATTGATGCTCAGATCCATTCTGGCAGAATCATCATAGACAGTGATGAAACACATCTTCTCTTTGGTCCTGGTAGTATATTCCCTGATACTCTTAATTATACCAAAACCCTCGATCTTGCCAAAAGAGCGTCCTAATTCATATAGACTCTTGGTTTCATAGCCCAGTTCCCTTTTGATATTGAAAAGGGAATTCTCGGAAGCGATAAAACCCAGCACTTCCTTTTCTTTAGCGATCCGCTCTTTGGTATTTTCGTGATAGTTTTCCATTTGAAAACTGAATTCTTCGCCAAACAGCGACGCTGTTTCCAGCATGATCTTAGCATCCAGCATCTTTTTAAGGTTATTGATCATGGTCGTGCGGTTAAAGCCAAAGCGATCAAAGGCTCCGGCATAGATCAGACTTTCCAAAGAAGTATTGGATATTTTGGCTTCATTGTTTCTAAGACGGCTGATCGTTGAAATAAAATCCTTGAAAACTCCATTGATATTTCTTTCTTCAATGATCTTTGAAGCAGTGATGCTGCCGATATTTTTGATGATGCTTAAAGGCATGATTATCTTGCCGTCTTTTACTTCATAGGTATTTTCTGAAAGATTGATGTCAGGAGGAAGGATCTTGATGCCGATGCTTTGACATTCATTTAAATAAGAAGCGCTAAGCGATGTTGAACCGATGGCGCCATTGAGTAATGCCTTATAGAAATAAAGCGGATAATTGGCTTTTAAATAAGCCTCTTCATAAGCGATCAGGGCATAAGCGATCGAATGGGATTTATTGAAACCGTAATTGGCAAATTTCAAGATCAGATCATAGACCTGCTTGGCTAATTTTCGCTCATAGCCGTTTTTTAAACAGCCTTCAATAAAATCATCTTCCAGACTTGATAATTCTTCCAGCTTCTTTTTAGACATGGCCCTGCGCATTATGTCGGCCTTGCCGAAACTGAAGGAAGCCATCTTTTGAGCAATCGCCATGATCTGTTCCTGATAGACGATGATGCCAGAGGTTTCTTTTAAAATCGGATAAAGATCAGGATGCAGATAATTGATTCTTTCAGGGTCATTCCGGTTGGCGAGATATTCAGGGATATTCTGCATCGGACCTGGCCTGAATAAGGCGATAGTCAAGGCAACATCCTCAAAACTTTGCGGTCTTAATCTCTTGATTAGGTTTTGCATACCTCCTGATTCTAACTGAAAGACACCCAGGGTATTTACTTTAGCGATAAGATCGAATGTCTTGGGATCATCTAGAGGTATGTGGCGGATATTGAATCTTTTCTTTTTATTGATGTCTTTAGATACCCGATCAATGATCGAAAGGTTTCTAAGGCCTAAAAAGTCCATCTTGATAAGACCGAACGGCGGCAATTCCTCCATCGTATATGCAGTCGAATAGAGATCATTTTCGATCTTTAATAAAGGTATCACTTCTTTAAGCGGATCTTTAGCCATGACGATACCGGCGGCATGTGTAGAGTAATGACGAGGCAGACCTTCAAGCTTCAAAGCGATCCTAAACAGTCTTTTAGTCATCTCGTCACGATCGATCTTGTCTTTAAAACTCTTGGAAGTTTCATAAGCCTTTCTTAAAGTGATCTTAAGATCGGCAGGAATCGTTTTGCATAAGACATCGATCCCCTGATAATCCAAAACTCTGGCCACATCTCTTAAGACCTGCTTGGCTTGCAAAGTACCATAGGTTACGATATGCGCCACATGTTCGCTGCCGTATTTATCTCTGACATAGCTTATCACTTCATCCCGCCTGTCATCAGGAAAGTCGATGTCAATATCAGGCATCGAGATCCTTTCCGGATTTAAAAAACGTTCAAAGTAAAGGTTGTATTTAATGGGGTCGATATCAGTGATATGCAAAGCATAGGACACTAGTGAACCACAAGCCGATCCACGTCCCGGTCCGACCATAATCCCGTTTCTTTTGGCATAATTGACAAAATCATAGACGATCAGAAAGTAATTGGCAAAATCCATCTTGATGATCACAGCCAGCTCATCATTCAATCTTTTTTCATAGACTTCGCTATGATGATTGCTAAGACGCTTCAAAAGCCCTCGATGAGCCAGTTTTCTTAAAGTTTCATGCGTATCGCTGATGTCGCCTTTTGTTTCATAGTAATAATCCGGCATAGAAGTAGTAAAAGAAGGAAGTTTTACATTAAGACTATCAGCCATCCGATCGCTTAATATCAATTCCTCTTCCTCATAGAGTTCATTAAGTTCTGTTTTATCTTTTAAATAATCATCTCTTTCAAAACTGAAATCATCATTCCTTAAAGTCTTTTTATCCTTGATCGCTTTTAAGACAGCATAAGCTTCTTCATCTTCTTTACTTAGATAATAAGCCCGATCAGCTACGATCCCTTTGACATTATTTAAAGCCATGGCTTCTTTAAGTTTAGCATTCAGTTTGCGCTGCATAACGCTTTTAGAACCTGTAAAAGCGATGACATAACGTTTTAAATGCTCATCAAGCATTCTTAAAGCTTCAGATAGATCATCTAAAAAGATGTCATTGTCACTAAAGACAGCGACAAGGTTGCCCTTTAGATATTCTTTCAAGATCTCACAGGTGATCTTTTTATCTTCGGTATTCAAATAAGTAGCGATCTTATTGAGATTTCTGAAGCCGATATCATCTTTGGCATACATTACGATATTTAAAGCCGTCTTGTCTAATTCCAAGGTAAACTCCAGGCCAAAAAGCGGTTTAAGACCGTTATTAAGACAGGCTTCATAGAATTTAAAAGCTCCGCTCATCGTATTATGATCGACAAGGGCCACTTTTTTATAACCATACTTTTTAAAGGCCGCTATCGCTTTTTCCAGTTTGATGGTACTTTCTAAAAGTGAATAACAGCTTCTGAAATACAACAAGCTTTCCACAATATAATTATACGCTATTATTGGAATTTGGTCTTGGCATGTGTTAAAATTTAGAAAAGAGGTGATGAGTTTTGAAAATAGCTTATGTAACAGACAGCGGCTGCGGCAGATCGATCGATGAGATGGCCAAGGATCAGATCTTTTCTTTGCCTTTGCAGATAGCCATTGATAATAAAAACTTTTTTGACATCGAACAGGTTTCGATCGGAGATGTGATCAAAGCTCTCAAAGAAGACCGGGAATTATCATCCTCGCTGCCGGCTTTAGGACTTATTGATTCCCTTTTTAAAAAACTTAAAGAAGAAGGATTTGAAAAAGTCATCGCCGTGCCGATCTGCAAGGGATTAAGCGGCACGATGAATGCTTTGTACATGACTGGCGATGAATATGATTTGCCAGTCAGCTGTATCGATACTTATGTCACGGCCGTCGTCGAGGAATATCTGATCAAATATCTTAAGACAGCCATAAGCGATAAAGGCCTGAATGAAAAAGAAGCCCTGGAAAACGCTAAAAGAGTAGTCGATTCCTGCAACACGCTTTTGATACCTGCCAATTTAAAACATCTCACCAAAAGCGGAAGACTTACGACTACGGCTGCCAGGATCGGCGATTTCTTCAAGATCAAACCGATCTTAAAGATCAATAAAGATACTGACGGAAAGATCGATGTCATCGACAAGGTCAGAACCTTCCCTAAAGCTTTAGACAAAGCCTTAGCCATCATGCAAAACGAGATCAAAAATGACCGCTATGTCATCTACATCGCTCATGTCGATGCCTATGGCGATGCCGAGATCTTTAAAGATAAGGTTCAAAAGGTCTTGCCGGACAATGAAATACACATCATCCCGCTATGTTCGCCAGTTGCTTTACACACCGGACTGGGTTGTATCGCTATTCAATATTTTGAGAGGTTGACTGAATAGGAAGTCAACCTTTTTTGTGTTATAATTTAATTTGTATGAAAAAAACAAATATAGACGATTTGGCAAAGATAGAGTTTAAGACCAAAAGACACCCTCGTTTAAGCAAACGCAAGGGTCCTATCCAAAAAGAAGAGATATCGGAATACGAGTATCGTCAAAGTGCTAAAAGAGTTAAAAATGTCAAAAAAAGAACGGTTTTGACAAGTGATAAGAGTATTAAAGACAAAAAGATCTATAAAACTGTTTTAGCAACTTTTAATGGCGCCGTATCTAAAGTCAGAGATTTCAAGCTGGATAAAGTGAAATTCCCTAAACTTTCCAAAGATGTTTCCCTTAAAGAAACTAAAGAAACGGTTGAAGAAGAGAATGCCGGACGTCCGAAAGCCAAAAGAAGTACTTTTATTGCAGCTTGTGCAGTATGGACGATCATCATCTTCGGCCTGATCGGTGTTGTCGGCGGCTTATATGTAGCCAAAGAGATGCTGAAAGATATTCCTGAGTTCAACAGTGCCGATCTTGTAGCACCAGAATCGAGCCTGATCTATGATGCCAACGGCAATGTCTTGGCTGAGCTTGGCGAATATAAGCGTGAAAATGTCGGCTATGACAAACTTCCCAACATTCTGGTCGATGCCTTCTTGTCGATCGAGGATTCCCGTTACTTTGAACATTTCGGTTTCGATATTCCCCGTTTTACCAAGGCGGCTTTAGAGAATCTGAAATCCGGAAACTTTGATCAGGGCGGCAGTACCTTTACGATGCAGCTTATCAAAAATACTTATTTCCAGGTCGATGCCGGTGAAAATTCCACTATTGCCGAAAAGAAGGTTTCCCGTAAACTGCAGGAGATCGTCTTGGCGATAAAGGCTGATCACGAACTCAATAAGAAAGATGTTTTTGCTTTGTATCTAAACCGCATCAATTTCGGAAACAACATCCGTGGTGTAGAAAGAGCTGCTGAATACTACTTCAATAAAAAAGTCGGACAGCTGAATCTTTCCGAAGCAGCCTTCTTGGCCGGTATCATCAATTCGCCAAACATCTTTAATCCTTATAACGATCTTATCAAGGATAACCCTGACAGTGCCTATACCAGCCCTGACATCAATTATCTTGCCCAGGGTGAGGAAAGAAGAAACGAAGTATTGAACATGATGGTCTATCATGGCTATATAACCAAAGAAGAAGCAAAAGCGGCCAAGGCGATCAAATTAGTCGATCTTTTGGCTGGCGAGAGTATCACCGCTTCCGAAAATACCCGTTATTATCAGGATTATATCGATGCCGTTATCGATGAAACCATCGAAAAGACCGGCAAAGATCCTTATTATACGTCCATGGAGATCTACACCAACATGGATCCTTATATGCAAAAGCTGGTCTATGATATTCAAAACGAGAATACCGAGATCAAATTCAACCAACCGCTCATGCAAAGTGCGATCGTCACCATGAACAATCAGACGGGTGCTATCGTCGCTCTTGGCGGAGGAAAAGAAGAAAGCGAAGCCGATACAGGAGCCAGAAAGTGGAACCGGGCAACGATGTCCAAGATCCAGCCAGGTTCAGCGATCAAACCGATCGTGGACTATGTCTTGGCTTTCGATCAGCTGGGCTGGGCAACTACCCATACTTTATGCGATCAGCCGATCTTCTTATACGGCTCGGATAATATCCTTATCACTAACTGGTCCAGAGTATATAAAGGCGATGTCTTGTTAGAAGAAGCGCTGGGTGATTCTTTGAATACGACAGCCATTGAAACTTTGCAGGCGGTAGTAGATGCCAAAGGCGAACAGTTTGTCGTCGATTACTTGAATTCAATCGGCATTGAAACGACCATTGACGATTTTGACTTGCAGTTTGCCATCGGCGGCAACCGCTTGACTGTCACTCCTGTCGAGATGGCTGGTGCTCATGCCATGATCATCAACTATGGCAAATACATCGAACCTCACACCATCAACAAGATCGTTTACAGTGACGGCAGTGAATATGTCGCTGATACCGAAGGTACACAGATCGTTAAACCAGGTGCAGCCTGGATGATGACCAGACTTCTATATACCAATGTTTATGGCAGTGTCTATAACTCCATGTATGTCTTAAAGACCGGCTATCCGGTATTCGGCAAGACCGGAACGACAGACTGGGGTTCTTCCGGCCTTAGCTATGGCATTCCAAGAGGCGCCAAAAAGGATAACTGGCTCGTATCTTCAACATCCAATTATACCAATGTGGTCTGGGTCGGCTTTGATAAGCTCGAAAGAGGAGCCTACATGTATAACGATACCAACATCAAAGGCCGTATCTCCCGCAAGCTTCTTGATGAAGAAGTCAAACATTTCGATTATGAACCAACTGATCTGGCGATGAGTGATGATGTCAGGAAGATCACCCATGTCAAAGGTGTCTATCCATACGTTGAACCGAAAGTCGGCACCAGCGTCACCGGTTATATCCTTAAAGATTTCTATCAGTTAAATCCAGTCAGCAGCATCAAATATGAAACCAAGACCCGTACTTTCTCAGGCGTCAAGGCTTCCTTAAGCAATACCACACTCAATGTTGAATGGGTACTCAGCGGCGGTGAATCGGGCGGCCAAAAAGATATTTCGGCAACTTCTTCAAGCGGCCGGGTCGTCAAAGCTACCGGAAGATCGTTCTTCCCGACTACCCACTGGGTAAATCCAACTGCTACTTATTATTTAGACATCTATCATAACGGATCGCTTTATCAAACGATCAGCTCTAATGCTTTATCGGCCAGCGTTGATCTTTCCGCATTAGCGACGCCTGCTCAAGAAGGCGACACAGCCAATGCACCAGCTCAAATAAGCGGCAGCATCCGGGTCTGTGCTTACTCAAGCACCAAGACCTCACAAAAGTATTGTCAAGATATCAAATAAAAATAAGACAAGGTCAAACAGCCTTGTCTTTTTATTAGATCATTATCTTAATCAAAAAAGGATATGACTTCTCATATCCTAATACTCATGTTTAAGCGGACGGCTCATGAGATCGACGATCGCTGCTTTGGGATCTTTGTTTAAAAAGAGTACATTATAGATTTCGTTAGTGATCGGCATCTCAATGCCGTTTTCCTTAGCTATCTCATAAACGACCTTGCAGGCTCCTACACCTTCAGTAGTGGTTTTATTCTCTTTCATAAACCTTTGAGCACTGCCGTCTTTACCAATCATCTCGCCGGCTTTAAAGTTGCGGGAATGAATCGAAGATGCCGTTACCACGAGATCCCCTACTCCATTAAGGCCATAGAATGTTTCGCTGTTGGCCTTGAAATAAAGACCGAAGCGCAGCATCTCATGCAAGCCTCTGGTGATCAGGGCAGCTCTGGCATTGTCACCCTCGCCGATACCGCTCAATACTCCAGAAGCGATCGCCATGATATTTTTAAGAGCAGCTGCCAGTTCTGCACCGACGACATCGGTATTGGTATAAACTCTAAAATAATCATTGGCAAATAATTCCTGAACCATCTTGGCAGCTTCAAGATCATCGCTTACAGAATTGATGACCGTCAGTTTTCTTAAGATGACTTCTTCGGCATGAGAAGGACCGATCAAAGAGATGACTCCTTTTAAATGCCCTTCCAGATTGCGTTTGATGACAACTGACAGACGTTCTTTAGTGACCGGATGGAAACCCTTGGCCACATTGATGATATAGACAGGATGATCAAGTCTTTGTTTAAGATCCAATAAGACACTTTCCATTGCCTTGGAGGGTATTCCTAACAAAAGCACTTCTCTATCGATAATATCATTCATCTGATCAGTAGCTTTGATCTTTTCACTCAAAGCGACATCTTTAAAAAATCTGCTGTTTTGATGATTGTCGTTGATGTCATTCACTTCTTCCTGACTGATGCCATAAAGCAAGACATCATGACCGTTATCACATAACACCTGAGCTAAAGCTGTTGCCCAGCTGCCGGTACCTATAAATCCTATTTTCATACATCTTCTCTCTTTCTGGCGATGATCCTTATCGGTACGCCCTCAAAGCCAAAGGCTTCTCTTAATTTATTCTCAATATAACGCTCATAAGAGAAATGCAAAAGCTCTGGATCATTCACAAATAAAACGATGACACAAGGAGCTACCCCGACTTGTGAAGCATAATAGATCTTGAGTCTTTTGCCGTTATGAGTCTTAGGCGGATTGGATAACTGGGCATCGATGATGACCTCGTTTAATACATTGGTCTTGATCCTGAGATTGACATTCTCATAGACCATATCGATAAGCGGGAACAGTTTATCGACTCTTTTACCATTTAGAGCACTGGTAAAAGTGATCGGAGCATAATCCAGATAAGAGAATTCTTCTCTGATCTTCTTTTCAATCAAAGCCATCGTCTTATCATCTTTTTTAACGGCATCCCACTTGTTATAGACGATGATGACACCCTTCAAAGCTTCATGTGCCAATCCGGCAACATGCTTATCCTGTTCAATGATACCTTTTTCCCCATCGATGACCACTAAGACGACATCAGCTCTTTCAATAGCGTTTCTGGCTCTTAAGACCGAATACTTCTCGATATTTTCATAGACCTTGCCTCTTTTTCTGATGCCGGCCGTATCGATGACGACATAGGTTTTATCTTCGTGCGTAAATACTGTATCGATCGCATCTCTGGTGGTTCCTTCCACATCTGATACGATGACTCTTTCTTCTTTTAAGATGGCGTTAGTAAGACTTGATTTGCCGACATTAGGCCGGCCGATGATGGCAAACTTGATCATGCCTTCATAAGCATCACGATTGACTTCCGGCATCGCCTTTACACAGGCATCCAAAAGATCGCCTACCCCAATGCCATGCGATCCGCTCACCGGCAACGGGTCACCGAAACCCAGTTTATAAAAGTCATAGATATTGGCGATCTGTGATGAATCGTCGATCTTATTTACAGCGACAATGATCGGTTTTTTAGCCTTTCTTAAAAGTTTGGCAATATATTCATCATCAGAAGAGATATTCTGGCGGCCATCCACGACAAAAATGATGACATCAGCTTCATCCACAGCGATCTCGACCTGAGCATTGATCTCCTTTTGGAAAGGAGCATCTTCAATAGCGATACCTCCGGTATCGATCAGGCGGAAAGCTTTGGATAACCACTCGCAGTCACCATAGATACGATCTCTTGTAACACCGGGAGTATCTTCAACGATCGATACCCTCTCTTCAAGCATACGATTAAACAGTGTAGATTTGCCGACATTCGGTTTACCTACGATCGCAATAATTCCATCAATCAGAGTATTGACCTCCTTTAGATCTTTTTAGCGACTATATCCATTATCTTAGCGACGACTTCTTCGATCGTCAGTTTAGAACTGTCGATCTCATAAGCATCATCGGCTTTTTTAAGCGGCGAGAAAGAACGGTTCATATCCTGATGATCTCTGATCTTTATCTCTTTTAAGATCTTCTCATAATCAGCTTCCATGCCTTTAGCTTTATTCTGTTCATAGCGTCTTAAAGCTCTGTCTTCAGCACTGGCAGTCAAATAGATCTTCACTTCAGCATCTTTTAAGACTACTGTACCGATATCACGACCATCAAGGATATAACCCTTGTCTTTAGCGATATTTTGCTGCATAGCGACCAAAGCTTCTCTTACTTTCGGATTTTTAGAAACATTGGAAGCGGCCATCGAAATCTCTTCTTTTCTGATCGCTTCAGAAATATCCTCGCCATTAAGCAAGACTTGGCCGTCACTTTTAAATTCAAAACGGTTATTTAGAATTAAACTGACGACTTTATCTTCATCGTCAGTTTCAACATCATGTTTATAAGCTAAATAAGCTACCGAGCGGTACATGCCTCCGGTATCTAAATGGGTATAACCCAGCTTTTCAGCTAACATATCAGAAACACTGCTCTTGCCGGCAGCACTTGGCCCATCAATAGCGATATTTATCCTCATCCGATAATACCCTGAGCTACCAAGATCAAATAACCGACAAAGCCAAGGATCAAGACCAATACCACGATCAGCGAGATCAAAATGATATTCAGAATACGGTTTGGTCCCGGTTCTACTTCTAAATCATCATCTTCTTTTGAAACAGTTGATGCAACTTCTAAAGGTACTGTTTCATTCAGTAAAGAAGCCGGTTTAGAAGTAATGGTATTAGTGATTGTCGAAGTATCTTTCATGTCTGCTTCTTTAGCTACATCGGCGATCGAAGCAGCGACCATCGTCTTTTCAAGATCTTCGCTCTCTTCTTTATTTTCTTCTGGTGCTAAGTAAGACTTCAAAAGTTCTTCGACATCTTCAGGAAGACTCTCTTCAGAAACACTTTCAGCCTCGACTTTTACTTCTTCATTTGCTACTTCATTTGGAACTTCTTCAACTTTAGTTTCTTCTTTTGGCGTCTTGTTGTCTAATTCAGACAAGATCTTTTTGATCTCCATCGTAACTGTATCATTGATATCATCATCGCTCTTTTCTTCATTTTTGACATTTCTCAATTCATTAGCGATGACTAATGGTACTTCTTCAGCCGTCAAAAGACCTTTAGACTTATTGTATTCATTGACTTCCGTCAGACATTCTTCAAGATAATTGTCATCGATCTTGACTTCTTCAGGTTTAGAAACGGTTTCAGCAGCTGTTTCTTCTTTAACAGGTTCGATTGCTTCTGCAGGTGTTTCTTCTTTTACCTCTTCGACTTTGGCTTCTTCTTTAACTTCTTCGATGTCTTCAAAATCGATCGGTGCATATTCTGCTTCATCCTTTTTAGGCGTCACTTCTTCTTTAACTTCTTTTTCAAGACTTTCATCTAAAGTCTTGGAGAGATCTTCCAAAGAAGTTACCGGTTCCTCTTTAACTTCTTCGATCTTCAGATCCTCGATCTTATTTTCAAATTGTTCTAATTCTTTGGTTTTTATCTGGGCCTCCGGGCCGTTTTCCAGCTGATTTCTCAATTCAGCATATTTTTGAGTTCTTGTAATTCTAGCCATAAGTGAACCTCCACCACTATATTATAGCAAATCGTACTCTAATATATAAATTTTTTTAACATTTCCCAAACATTTTCGCCTTTTTAAGCCTGTTTTCGACTATTTCCCGCCTAAAATACAAAAGACGGGAAGTCCCCGTCTTTAAAAATACTAAGCCCGTCCGGAATACTTGCCGTCTGCTGTTGAAACCAGAATGTGTTCTTCATTATCAATGAAAAGCGGCACCTTTACTTCTAAGCCGGTTTCACATTTGGCATTCTTTAAAGCACTGGTTGCCGTATCACCCTTAACGGCCTGTTCACATTCCACTAACTGCAAGACGACCTTATCAGGCAGATTGACCCCTAGGATCTCGCTTTCATACATGATAACCTCAACTTCAAGATTAGGAGTCAAGAAGTTTAATTCCCACTTCAAGCGGTCTTTAGCGATCTCTAACTGTTCATAAGTATCGTTGTCCATAAAGACCAGATCATCACCGGTATCATAAAGATACTGCATCTTTCTTTTGTCGATCTGAGCCTGTTCTACTTTATCGCCGCCGGTAAACGAGATCTCGTTGATGACTCCGCTGCGTAAATTCTTTACTTTGACCTTAACGATCATTTGACGCATCGCTGTCTTGTTGCGGTCAACATCTAAGACTGAATAGATATTGCCTTCGTATTCAAAAGCCACTCCTGGGCGTAAGTCATTTACTATAATCACTTTGAATTCTTCCTTTCTTTGACCACCATATTTTACTTCAAACGCCCTTTTTTGTCTAATCGGCCCTTATCGACCAGCTTTTGATCTCGCCTTCAGCACATTTGACACTGATAGCGAGATCTTCGACCTTTAATAAATACTCTTCATCATTTAAAAAATACACCTCAACAAACGCTTCGCCATTATAAAAATCTTGGATCTGATCATCTTTATAAAGACATTCAAACTCATAAAGAGTCCTTTTGATCATATTGGTGTCATCACTTATGACAAACAGATCGTTCATGGTGCGATAATCGTTATAGATAACACCTAAGATCACATAAGAAACGCTGCTCAATAATAAGAACGTTCCCAAGACAAAGACCAAAGCGAAACCTTTTTCCTTAAAAAGCGATCTTTTCATATTTGCCGTCTTTAAGATAAGTCATATATACTCCTTTACCATCATAAGAAAAGCTCAGATCATCCACATCTTTTAAAAACAGCTGATAGCCGGGCGATAAATACAGACGATGATCATTAAAGATCAGTTTTCTTTCTTCGCCCTCTTTGAGATAATCCAAAACTTCCTTTTTGACTTCTATGATCTCTGTCATAAGCAATTCTCTTTTTAATTTTTCGATCGAGATAATATCGAGCAAGAGATCATCATTAAACTTCAAACTGTCGATCAAACGATAGGGAGCATTTAAAAGCGGGATCATGATCACGACGATCAAAAGTCCCAGCAGATAATCTTTTAAGATGAATCCTCTTCCTCTTTTATGAGATATTGACATCTTCTTTCTCCTGAATAAGTATTCTCTTTGATCCTTTCTTTGATCTTCTCTTTCTTTGTTTCATATCTTTCATAGATCATAAAGACATTAAACGACATCTTCACGATCACTCCCACGATCATTAACATCATGAGTGCTTCCAAAAGAAAATAGCCTTTAGTTTTCATAATCAAGATAACCTGTTCCCAGCGAAACCGTAAGACTTCCCTTATGCATCATGATCGTTTGGGCCATGTTGACATTGCCGTTTTGATTGAAATAGATGGGATAGGGTGCTGAAATATTGACTTCGGGTCTAAAATCGACCCTTTCTTTACTGGCCATCGCTTTAGCTAAAGCACTGGTATATTCGCTGATATATAAATGATCGCTGCCGTCATACTCTTTCACTCTGACACTTAGATTCAGACTTAAAATAACACTAATCATTATCACAAGCAGCAGTTCGACCATCATATAACCCTTAGTTTGCGATCGCATGACCATCTGAAATAACTATGCTTTGGCCGTTAGAACACTTTGTCTGCTCGCTTGTCAAATAGCCGCCGTTTACCAGATCGTTGATATTCGAAGGATATTCCCCATAATCCAGTTTAAACTCGACGATCGCCGCATCCACGACCTTCGCCAACGCATCGCAGCCGACTCCCTCTACCGAGTTCATGACTTTTTGAACATTAGGAATCGTCAATAAGAATAAGATCGAGATAATGATGATCACAACGATCATCTCCAGTAATGTAAAACCTTTATTTTTCATGTCAGTCCTCCGATGGCACTCATGGGAATAAACAGAATCTGATAAACAAACACGATGATGATGCCGATGATCACATAGCTGATGATCTGCAAGATCTTTGCATACTTTTTACAGCACTTTTTAAAACGAATCCTGAAAGCCTTGAGATAGTTTTCGATCATGACATCAAACTTTCCCGAAAGCAAAGCGATATTGATGACTTTAGCCAGTTTCTTGTCTAAAAAGGGATTGCTTAAGGCTTCATCATAACTCTTGCCTTTCAAGAAAGCTTCTTCGACATGAAAGGCGATAAAACTGATCAGGGGCTCACTTTTTAAACTCTTTAAGATCGAGATGCTGTCTTTAGTCTTAAGACCGCTTTTATGACACTCGCTTAGATACATCACAAAACGGCTGCTGAGATAATCCTTGATGATCGAATCCTTTAGATGCTTCACCAAAAGGATATAAGCTCTGACTTTGTGGGAAGGTCTTTTGTAATATAACCCCATCAAAAGTAAGAGCGCTATAAAGCCAAAGACGATATTGATAAAGATATCCAGAGCATTTTTAAAGATATAAAGAGCGCTCAGATCGCTTTGAAACTGGCTGACACTCATGATGAGCGGTTCAAAGGCAGCGATATTGAAAAAATAGATCCCCAAAAGACTGAATCCCAGCATACCCAAAGGATAAGCCAGATCTTTGATGAGCTGCTCTTTTAAAGACCGCTCTTTTTTAAAAGTATTGATCGCCAGCTCTAAAGCATCGCCAAAGCTGAGATAAGAGATTAAAGCTTCATAATAACTCCTGATGTTTCGAGGTAAAAAGTCGCCGAATACCTCTTTGGCATTTTCACCCTTTTGCATCCGCTTGATGATATTGCCGACAAATTTATCGTCATAGCTTCCCAAAAGATTCAAACTCTGACTAAGCGAGAGTCCGGCTTTTAAAAGATCGACGATATTCTCTAAGGCCGAGAGTTCAAATAATGTCTTTGACGGCTTCTTTGGAATCGATATAGCCTTTGGCAATCGCATCTTTGATCCTTTTCTTCAAATCTTTAAAATTGTCAGGCAATTTCCCGTACATAAAGTAATAGGCAATATCTTCATCATTCATGCTTTCATAAACGGCGATCTTCTTATGCGAGTTATTGAGCTTATAGAGTCTTTGATTGGCGATCCCGATAAGCACATTGCGTAACTGTCCCTTTTCGACCCCCAGCTCCAATAATCTTTCAATAGCCAGTTTGGAAGATCCGGCATGGAGGCTCGTGATGACAAGATGACCGGTATTGGCTGCTCTGATCGCCATCTTAGCCGTTATCTCATCACGGATCTCGCCGATCATGATGATGTCAGGATCATGACGCAAGACCTGTTTGATCGCTTCATCGTAGGTAAGACCGATATTTTCGTTGATCATGATCTGGATGTAGGAATCAAAACGGATCTCGATCGGATCTTCGATCGTAAAGATCTTGCGGTTTTTGATGCCGTTTAAAAGCGTATAGATCGTTGTCGTCTTGCCCGAGCCGGTCGGTCCTGAAAAGATCAATAGACCCGTCCTTTTCAAAAGAGCCTTCTTGAAAGAATCATATTGGGGATGATCTAAGATCAGACTTTCACTTTTTTCTTTGATGTCTTCATTAAGGATTCTGAGTACCCCGTTATCCATGCGGACATCGTGGATCAAAGCGAAACGAAGCGAGATGATCTTATCATCCACCACCCATTCAAACTGGCCGGTCTGAGGACGAATGAGGTTGCCGATATCAAGATTGGCTAAATACTGCAGATACTTCAGTAAGCGGATATCTTTAGGCTCGCTTTTGACTTTATAGATGTCATCATCGATCCGCATCTCGATCGCTATCTCGTTTTGCTTGTTCGTGATATGAATATCCGATGCATTATGCTTGAGTGCCAGGCGCAATAGTGCATTCAATCTGTTTTCCACTTTATTTCCTCCTTATCAATTTATAGACAGCAAAGAATGGTTTTCCCAAATAAAAAGACCTCTTTAAGAGGCCAGATAAGGATTGTGATCAAGTTCATAATATAGAGTGGTCGCTTCGCCATGACCGGGATAGATGACATAGTCTTTATTAAAGCTTTGAAAGATCTTAAGCGACTTTCTCAATTCCTTCTCGCTTCCGCCAAAGAGATCAGTCCTGCCCACACTGAGTTTAAATAAAGTATCGCCGCTGAAGATGACATCATCAAAGACAAAGATCATCGATCCTTCCGTATGTCCTTTAGTCAAAACAGCTTTAAAACTGAATGGTCCGATAGTTACATCTCCTTCATGCAGTTTTTCAACAGGTGAAGCGATATAGGCGCTGAAAAGCTGTTTACCAACTGCTAAAGCGTTGATCTTAGAAGCGTTTTCTTTACTTACTAAAGGAAAGTCCCCCTCATGCAGATAAACTTTCGTCTGATAATAAGCACACAGATCATCAACAGCTTTGATATGATCAAAATGGCCATGGGTCAGGATGATGCCCGCTACTTCACCATCGATATGAGCGATGATCTTGTCGCTTTTGCCGTTTGGATCAATGATCAGATATTGACCATCTTCACTAAGAAGATAGGTATTGGTCATAAAAGCTCCCGTAACTAATGTCTGGATCTTCATAAAATGAAATAAGCCTTGTAACAGGCTTATTTTTTCTCCTTATGGACAGTTTTCTTATTGCATCTAGGGCAATATTTTTTGATTTCCATCTTTTCCGGATGTTTTTTCTTATTTCTGGTTCCAATGTAGTTTTCTTCACCACACTCGGAGCATTTAAAGATAATATCATCTCTCATTTATACTTCCTCCGTTTTCTATTTGCCTACATATTCTATCACAAGATCTTTATTTATTTCAACCTCAGATAAAACCTTCTTTAGAATTTTTGCGTAAATTGGTCTTAAAAATGATGCCGGCAAACGGTGCCAAACGAATATTCAGACTATTTTTAAAACCGTGTTTCTTTTTTCTTTTAGCTTTAAGCGGAGTAAAGTTGCACATATTGCAGCCGCTGTAGATATCTTTTTCCGAGTTCATGATCTCAACATAAGTGCCGCCAAACGGTACGCCTATCTCAAACTCTTCATAAGCGATCGGCATCATATTCAAGATAACGACAAAGCATTCCTTTTCATCTTTGCGGTAGTAGGAATAGATGCTTTGAGCATTGTTGTCGGCATCGATCCAATGGAAGGTATGATAGTCATAATCCCCTTTATAAAAGGCCGGATGATTTTGATAGATGAGATTGAGATCTCTGAAAAAACGCAAGAAAGAATCATGCAGCGGATATTTAAGCATGAACCAGTCCAGTTCTTTCTTTTCGTCAAATTCTCTGAACATGGCAAATTCATTGCCCATGAAATTGAGTTTTTTGCCAGGATGCGTAAACATATAGACGAAAAGATTGCGGCAAAGACGGAACTTTTCTTCGTAAGTACCAAACATCTTATCGACGATCGTGCCTTTGGAATGGACCACTTCATCATGGGAAAACGGCAGAATGAACTTTTCGTTATAGAAATAAGCCATTGAGAAGTTGATGAGATTATGATGATACTTGCGGTATTCATGATCCATCTTGTAATACTTCAAGGTATCGTTCATCCAGCCCAGATCCCACTTGTAATCAAAACCTAAGCCGCCCCAGTTCGTTTCTTTGGTCACATTCGGATAATCGGTCGAATCCTCTGCTATCAGCATGACGCTTTGATGCAGTTTCTTTAAATGATAATTCATCCTTTTGACAAATGACAGACCTTCGATATTATCGCCAAGATCCCTGTTGCCTTTATGATAGATGAAATGCGATACAGCATCAAAGCGCAAACCGTCAAAATGGTATTTCTCAAGATAGAAGTTGGCGCTTGACATCAAAAAGGAAATGACCGGCTTGGAGTTGAGATTGAAGTAATAAGATCCCCACTCGCTTTTCATCAAATGTTCTTCGCCATATTCATACAAAGGCTCAAAATCGAAATTGACAAGTCCGTAATCATCTTTCACGAAGTGGGCATATACCACATCCAAGATAACACCGATGCCGTTTAAATGACACTCGTTGATAAAATCCATAAGATCATAAGGAGTGCCATAGCGGGAAGTGGCCGCAAAGAAACCGGTCGACTGGTAACCCCAGGAACCATCGAAAGGATGTTCAAAGACCGGCATCAGTTCGATATGGGTAAAACCGTTCTTTAATACATAAGGGATCAGGGTTTCTTTGAGATGGCGGTAAGTATTAAGTTCTTTCTGATCGTTATCAAAACCGTTGATATGAACTTCATAGATGCTCATTGGCGCATCATAAGAGAAAGTGCGCTTTTGCATATAATCATCATCATTAAAACGATAATAATCCAGATCATACATGCAGGAAGCTGTACTCGGTCTTTTTTCGGCATAGTTGGCATAAGGATCGATCCGCTCTTGGTAAGTATCTTCATCTTTATAGATGCGATAACGGTAAGAATAGATAAGATCCATTCCCTCTACTTCCAAAGACCAGACGCCCCGATAATCAGTCTTGGCCATCACTAAAGGCTCTTTCCAGTCATTGAAAGAACCTATCACTTCTACTTTATAGGCATGAGGCGCCCACAAACGAAAGACAACGCCCCTGTCGCTTCGATGTGAACCAAAATACTCATAGGCATTTAATTCCATGCCGTCAAAAAATCTATCGATCTCAAACATTAGCTTTCCAACACTTTATAATATAAACTTTCGTATTCTTTAGCTGATTTATCAAAACTTACATCATACTTCATGGCATTTCTGACTAAAGTATTCCAGTTGTCACGATGATTGTAATACTGATCATAAGCATATTCAAAGACATGGTTAAAGGCAAAGTGATCAAACGGACCAAAACTGAAACCACGTCCTTCTTTGGTGTATTCATTAAGCGGTTCGACTGTATCTTTAAGACCGCCGGTTTCTCTGACTAAAGGCAAAGTGCCGTAACGCATAGCGATCAGCTGCGAGATGCCGCATGGCTCAAAGAGTGATGGCATCAGCAAGAGATCAAGCCCGGCATACATCCGGTGAGCCAAAGCTTCGTTATAACCGCAATAATAGACGACCCGTCCCTTATATCTTTCTTCCATGATCCTTAAAGCGTATTCATATTTAGATTCACCAGTACCCAAGATTGCTACCTGAACATCGCTTTGCAACCAATGGTCGATGGAATTGACTAAAAGATCAACACCCTTCTGCCAGGTCAGACGGGAGATCATACCCACCAAAAGCGTATCAGGACGATCTTCCAGACCTAATTCATACTGTAAAGAGCGCTTGTTTTCAAGCTTGCCCTTCTTATAATTGCGTAAATTATAATTCTTATAAATCTCATCGGTAGATGGATCGAAAGTCTTGGTATCGATACCGTTGACGATGCCATAGAGATCATTTTGTCTGTACTTCAAGACGACATCGAGATTCTCGCCGAATTCCGGAGTCTGGATCTCTTTAGCATAAGTTCTCGAAACAGTCGTAACGATGTCGGCAAAGACGATACCGATTTTCATGAAGTTGGCATCATCATTGAATCTTAATGAGCCGTCTTCAAAATAACGGTAGTCAAAACCTAAAAGATCAAATAAGACTTTCTTGTTGTAGATGCCCTGATATGCTAAATTATGGATCGTAAAGATATGTTTGATCCTTCTGACATTTTCAATGGCATTAAAACGCAGCTTGCAAAGAGCCGGTAAAACCGCTGTATGATAATCGTGTTCATGACAGACGTCCGGATAATAACCGGTCTTGATCATCATTTCAATAACAGCCACGTTATAAAAGGCAAATCTTGACGCATCATCCTGATAGCCGTAAACACTGTCACGATAGAAATAAGTATCGTTTTCAATAAAGACATATTCGATATCATCAAGATAATAACTGTAGATATTGGCTTCTTCGTTGATATATCCGGAATTCACATAGATGTGATCCTGATATTCTAACTCGTTATAATACTTGTCTTTGATCGTCTTTAAAAGCGGCAAGACGACCTTGACTTCATACTTGCTTTTGTCGATGGCTCTTGGCAAAGCATATACCACATCAGCCAGACCGCCGGTCTTTACAAACGGCAATGATTCAAAACTTACAAATAATACTTTAATCATATTCTGTCCCTGCGCTTAACATATAACGGTTTATCTTTTGTACCCTTTAATTCTTTGATATGCGTAACGATCGCATAACGGTCAACGACGGTATTTTCGATCTTGGCATTTTTATTAATGAGTGATGAAGGCATGATGACCGAATCTTTGATGTAGGCACCTTTTTTGATGACGACATTGCGGCCGATGACGGAATTGATGACCGTACCTTCGATGACACAACCGTTTCCGACTAAGGAATCGACGACATCAGCCCCCTCTTTATATAAAGTCGGGCAGGTATCGTTGGTCTTGGTGTGGATCGGCCATTCATCGCTGATGAGATTCTTTAAGATCGCATGATCTCTAAGCTCCAGATTGGCATCATAGTAAGCCTTTAAAGAATTGATGCAGGCAGCATAACCACGATGCTGATAAGCAGTTACCTTTAATTCTTTAACACAGTCAGAAATGATGTCGCTGAACCAGAAAAGCGAAGAAGTTTCCGAAGCCTTGTTGACAAGATCAATAAACAGGCTTCTTGACATGCAATAGCACTCTAAAGAAACATCACGGTTCTTATATTTGCCACGGTTCTTGTCAAAGCCCAAGACCCTCTTGTCATCGCCGATCTCTAAAGTATCACACATGATAAAGGCTTCTTTGGCATTGCTGACGCTTTGATACATGATAGTGATGTCGCTTTCCGTCTTGATGTGATAGTCCACCAGCTCATTGAAATCCTGCACATAGACAAAATGAGAAGGAGCGATCACGACATACGGTTCTGGCGCACCTTCGATAAACTGCATGTTGTCTTTAAAGTTTGCCACATCGGTATTATAGACTTCCGAACTGTATTCCTTTTCACCGTGCAGGATCCTGATCCGGCCTTTTTTAGAGTTGATATTGTAGTTGGTACCATTGACATGTTCGATGGTTGAACGAGGACGGTTTTTGATATAAAGCTGTATATCATTGATCTTGGAGTTGGTCATATTGGAGATCATAAAATCCAAGACCCGATAACGGCCCAAGAAACTGGCTGCCGATACCGGACGATAATTATCTATTCCCTCAACATGGACGGAAGCAGATTCTAAATTGACGATACCCATGATCTTTTCCATTATTTGTTCCCCACTTTCTTATTAACGAGTGCTTTAGTTACCAAGAGAATATCTTTAGAATTCTTAGATCCTAATTTAAGACCCTCTGGCACTACGACATCATCCATGACTAAACATCTGGTCAAAGAAGCGCCCTTGGATATTTTGGCATTATTCATAATGACGCTGTCACATACTTTAGCCCCTTCACCGACAGTAGCCCCTGTGAATAAGACCGATCTTGTAACTTCGCCATCCACCAGACAGCCTTGCGTGATATAGGCAACATTGATCTTGGCATTAGGACCGATCTGCTGAGGAACGGCATTGTTGTCGCCGGTATAGATCTTCCAGTCAGGATCGGAAAGATTCAGTTCGCCGCTGTTTTTGATGAGATCCATATTGGCTTCCCACAAGCTGTTGACCGTACCGACATCCTTCCAATAGCCCTTAAAACGGTAAGCCAGAAGTTTTAGGCCATCGTTCAAATAAGCCGGGATGATATCTTTACCGAAATCATGAGCTGAATCATTGCGTTTTTCATCATCTTTAAGATATTTTCTTAATGTCTTGTAAGTAAAGATATAGATACCCATGCTGGCCAAATTAGATTTAGGCTCTTTAGGTTTTTCTTCAAATTCAACGATATTATCGTCTTCATCACAATTCATGATTCCAAAACGGCTGGCTTCCGACATCGGAACTTCCAAAACAGCGATCGTAGCGTCAGCACCGTTTTTGATATGGGCATCAAGCATCTTGTCATAGTTCATCTTATAGATATGATCTCCTGACAAGATCAAGACATATTCAGCATTCTGCAGATCCAAAAAATCAAGGTTCTGAGTGATCGCATCAGCCGTACCCCGATAAAGTCCTAAGCCGCTTTCATCCTTTTCTCTTGGCGGCAGACAGAAAACCCCGCCGTTTGGCACATCTAAGCCCCAGACATAATCTCTGGCGATATATGAGTTGAGCAAGACGGATTCATACTGCACCAATACCCCTACCGTTGAAACGTTGGAGTTGGCACAGTTTGATAAAGGAAAGTCAATTATGCGGTATTTACCGCCAAAATGAACAGCTGGTTTGGCGACTTTTTTTGTCAAGTCATAGAGTCTAGTTCCACGTCCCCCAGCAAGGATCATGGCTACCATTCTTTTTTGTTTCATTTTTTCCACCCCTATATTTTATTCATAATCTAATTATAGCATAATTTGTAATTTGTAAGCACTTACATGTAGATTATGACTAAATTTTACTTTCTGTACTCCTAAAATTAAAAAAGATCTTCTTTTCTTATGTGAAGAGAAGATCATGTCCCCTTTATGATCGTAAGCGATAAAGGTGAGAGTCTGATGGCTTTAGACACCAAGACATCATCGAAATGATCGCCTAAATAAACGATGCGGTATTCTTTATCCAAAGGATAGATATGCTCAAAGATGCAGGGATTAAAAAAGACGGTCAGATCTTTGATACGATAGATCAATACTTCATAATAATCTTCAAAAGACACTTTTTCTTCAATATCTTCATAAGTCGTCAGATGAAATTCCGGATATGCTTTTCTGATCTTGATGAGATCTTTGAAAAACTCGACCATTTCCAAGTTCTGATTGCGAAGATTATAGTCAAACTGATTATAATAATCCCCCAGATTATAAGTGTTGTCTTTGCCGTATTTAGTGCGCATGAATTCTTGGCCGCTGTGGATAAATGGTATCCCCTGTGCAAGAAGGATCATCGCTAAACCAAGTTTAGCTCTTTGCATCTCGTTTTGATAAGATTCACCCTTTAAACAATAGTGCATCTTGTCATAGAAAGTCATATTGTCATGACATTCAAGATAATTGATACTTTGAAGAGGCGAAGCGAAAAGATGCGAGTCTTTATAGGCGCTAAGAGCCTTCTTGACATCGTTGCTGCGGCCAAGATCATTTAAGAGATAGCCCTTGTCATCTTTATCCAGCGTTGATCCTTTGATGCTGTCCCTGAAGTAAGGATTAAAGAAAGCGACATCTTTTATTTTAGCATAGTTTTGCATCGTTGCAGCCTTATCTCTTTTCAAGACCGTCGGCATACTCCAGCCTTCTCCATAGATCATAAAATCGCTTTTAAATCCCTTGACAAGTTCTATGACATCTTTGATCGTATCAATATCCATAAGCCCCATCAGATCAAAACGGATGCCGTCAATATCGAAAAGATGCAGATATCTTTTGATCATCAAAAGAAGATAGTCATGCATGAACTGGCCTTCGCTTCTTACTTCATTGCCGCAATATGAGCCATTGGAAAGTTCTTCATCGCTAGTATAGCGGTAGATCGCATAAGGATAGATGATATTCAGCATGAATTCATCAGCTTTATAAACATGATTAAACACAAGATCTAAATTGACCCTGATGTCATTTTTATGGAAAGTGTTGACCATCTCTTTGAATTCACAGATCTTGGCATAAGGATCGCTGACATTTTTGATATAGCTGCCTTCAAGTGTATTGTAGGCCACTGGATCATAGCCCCAATTATAAGCGATGTTGTCTTTTTCATCGACACTGCCGAAATCAAAAACAGGCATGAGCTGGACATGAGTGATGCCGATACTTTTGAGATAATCCAAAGAAGTCGGCTGGCCGTTATAAGAAGTACCCTCTTCCATCAAGGAAACGAATTTGCCATGAGTCAAAGTGTTGGCTATAGGCATGATAGTAAAATCCCTGACACTTAACTCATAGATGATCGCATCGCTATGATCTTTTAAAACGGTCTGCGGTTTATAAACGGTGTTATCTATCTTTTTTAGATCGATGACATACGAAAAAGCGTTATTAAGACCTGATGAATAGGCAAAAGGATCAGGACATCTTTTAAGTTCGCCGTTTATCTCTATTTCATAAAGATAGGCCATGCCCTCAAGATCGCCAGCCAGACTTAATTCAAAAAGACCAAAAGCGATCTTTTTCATCGGATAAGAAAGTTTGTCTTTTAAAACATAAACACTGACGCTTTTGGCAGCTGGTGAAAAAAGTCTGAAAGTCGTATGATCATGATAATAAAAGGAACCCAAAATACTGACATCGATCTTATTTTCTTCTTCAAATCTTTTTTTAGATACGATATGTCTTAAGTAGATGTCATGTTTCTCGTTTCTAAAGATAAGCCGATAGTCATCGCAATCATAATCTTCGCTTAGTTCCAGAATATATTTATAATAGTTGCCTTTATCTTCGTATTTACCGATCTTAAAAGTTAAAGGTCCTTTGGTATTTTCAATGACGGCTTCTTTAAACGACAATGCATCAAAAGGCTTATATACATAAGCCTTTATCAAGTTATAATCATCAAAATAAGCCGTGATCTTCATACTACTTTTTAGTTATATGCCAGATTGTCTTAGCGTATTCATCGATCGTCCTGTCGCTTGAGAAATAACCGCTCTTAGCGATATTGACAAGACACATTCTAGCCCATTTATGTTTATCGGCATAGAGTTCATTGACTTTTTCATGAGCTTTCACATAGGCATCAAAGTCTGCCAGCAGCATATACTCATCGCCATTGATCAAAAGTTCATCGACGATGACTTTAAAATCATCCATAACACTTGAGAATGTGCCGTTGCTTAAGGCTTCGATGATCGCCTGCAGCCTTGGATCGTTGCGGTAATAATTATAGGCGTCATAATGAGAATTCTTAAGGGCTACCACTTCATCGGAATGCAAGCCGAAGATAACGATATTGTCATCTTTTACCAGATCAGCGATCTCGACATTGGCACCATCCAAAGTACCAAGCGTAACTGCCCCGTTCATCATGAACTTCATATTGCCCGTACCGCTGGCCTCTTTACCAGCCGTAGAGATCTGTTCGGAAACATCAGAAGCATTCATCAGTTTTTCAGCGATAGTGACACGATAATTCGGAATAAAGACCACTTTGATATATTTAGATGCCAGAGGATCATTATCGATCACTTCTGCTACACAGTTGATAAGTTTGATGACCTTTTTAGCGAAGTAATAACTGGAAGCAGCTTTAGCTCCAAAGATGAAGGTCGTTTTAGGCATTGTGAACTCCGGATCGCTTTTGATGCGCTCATAAAGATAGATGATGTGCATCACATTTAAAAGCTGGCGCTTATAAGCGTGAAGTCTTTTAGCCTGCGTATCAAAGATCGAGTTCTCATCTAGCTTGATGCCGTATAGTTTATCAAGGTACTTGCTAAGAGCGATCTTGCGTTCTTTTTTGATCGCCAGAAACTCTTCCTGCAGTTTAGGATCATCGACATATTTTTCCAGTTCAGCGATCTTGGAAATATCCTTTAAGAAATCATCGCCGATATACTTGCGCAGAAGGTTAGTCAATTCCGGATTGGAATGAAGCAGCCAGCGGCGATGAGTTATGCCGTTGGTCTTGTTGTTGAACTTCTCCGGATATAATTTATAGAAATCTTTAAAGACATCGTTGATGAGGATGTCGGTATGAAGTTTAGCTACTCCGTTTACCGAAAAAGAACCGACGATGGAAAGATGAGCCATCCTGACATTGCCATCGCCAATGATCCTTACCCGATTGAAGAAGTCATTGGTTTCATTGTTGGCTCTGACGAATTCTTCAAACTTGCGGTCTAACTCTTCAATGATGAGATAGATGCGAGGCAGCAGATTGCGGATATATTCGACCGGCCACTTCTCCAAAGCCTCGGACAATACCGTATGATTGGTATAGGCAAAGGTATTTTTGGCGATATATAAAGCCGTATCCCAGTCATAGTGGTAATCATCCATCAAAATGCGCATCAGTTCAGGGATCGCCAAAGCCGGATGGGTATCGTTAAGCTGGATGACGACTTTTTCATGGAAATTGGAAAGGGTGCCGTAGACCTGCATGTGTTCTCTGATGATCGAATGCAAGCCGGCTGATACAAAGAAATATTCCTGTTTGATGCGTAAATACTTGCCGTATTCTGTAGAATCATCAGGATAGACATTTAAACAGATATCATTGACATCGCTTAAATATTTGCGGAAATCTTTAGCGAAGTGATCGCTTGGTTCAGCTGACCACATTCTAAGTGTATTGGTGGTCTTGCCGTCATCGCCGACGATCGGCATATCATAAGGAACGGCTACTACATCTTCAGAATCCACATGTTCAAAGACTAATTGTCCGTATTCATCTCTTGAGATATTGACATGTCCGTAAAAACGGATCGTAACAGCTTTATCCGGTTTTCTTACTTCCCAGGGGTTGCCCAGTCTTAACCATTGGTCAGGAACTTCGATCTGTTCATTGTTGACGATCATCTGTTTAAAAAGACCGTATTGATAACGGATGGTATTGCCGTTGCCCGGATAACCCATTGAAGCCAAAGAATCTAAAAAACAGGCTGCCAGACGGCCTAAACCGCCATTGCCAAGTCCGGCATCGCTTTCCACATCTTCGATCTCATTGATGTCGATGCCCAGATCTTCCAAACCATCCTTGACAACGCCATAAACACCTAGATTCATTAGATTGTTGGCAAGCATTCTGCCCATCAAGAATTCTAATGAGAAGTAATACATCTGTTTTTTCTGTTCGTTTCGAACTTTGCCTTTAGATTCTTTCCAGCGTTCACTGGCAGCAGTACGGACCATGCGGGCTAAAACGAGGTATTTTTCAACGGTCGTCGATTCCTCCAGGCTCTTGCCGTAATACTGTTCCATATTGTCTATTAAAGATGCTTTAAAATGTTCTTTGTTTTGAAACATGACTTACTCCTTTTTATAATGCAACCGAAAATCAAGGCCATTATACACTATTTTTATAAAAAATAAAAATTATTGTGCTAAGATGATAAAAGAGGTGAAACAATGTATCAAAGAGAAAAAACCAGACCCCTTAAGATTGATAATGTAGCCATTGGCGGTCAAAATAAAGTCATCATCCAATCGATGACCAATACCAAGACTAAAGATGTCAAAGCTACTGTCAAACAGATCAAAAGTTTGGAAGATGTCGGCTGCGAGATCATCAGAGTGGCGGTGCTCGATATGGAAGATGCCTTGGCCATCCAAAAGATCAAAGAAGCCATCAGGATCCCTTTAGTAGCTGATATTCATTTCAATCCTGATTTTGCTTTGGCGGCCATTAAAAGCGGTGCCGACAAGATCCGGCTTAATCCCGGCAATATCGAAGATGAAGACAAGATCAAAGAAGTGGTCGCTTTAGCCAAAGATAAAAAGGTAGCGATCAGGATCGGCATCAACGGCGGCTCGCTCAATAAAAAGTACGAGCATTCAGCCACAGCCATGATCGAAAGCGCCAAGGATCATATTCGCATCCTAGAAAGCCTGGACTTTCATGATATCTGCCTTTCCTTCAAATCCAGCGACCCCATTGAAACGATCGAAGCTTATCGTCTGGCTGCCAAAACTTTTGACTATCCTTTGCATCTTGGCGTCACGGAAGCCGGCGGTCTTTTAGACAGTGCCATAAAATCATCAGTGGCTTTAGGCACCCTCCTATTGGAAGGGATCGGCGATACGATCAGGATCTCGATCAGCGATGATCCGCTCAAAGAAGTCATCGTCGCCAAAAAACTCCTTAAAGCCTGCCGTTTATATAAAGATACTCCGACTCTTATCGCCTGTCCGACCTGCGGCCGTATTCAATATGATATGCTGCCGATCGTTAAAGAGATGGAGGGATATCTCAACGCTTTAAATAAGGATATAACCGTGGCGATCATGGGTTGTCCGGTAAACGGCCCTCAAGAAGCCAAAAGAGCCGACATTGGCGTGGCTGGCGGCAAAGAGAGTGCCATCTTATTCAAAAAAGGCGAGATCGTCAAAACGATCCCTCAAGACAAGATCATTGAAGTATTAAAGGAAGAAATAGAAAAACTATGATAATTACTGAAGAAATACAAGAATATTTAATAACAGCTGCTGAAAAGATCATCAACATCGATTCGCCAAGCGGCTATACCAAAGAAGCTGTTGCATTTTTAAAAAGCGAAGTTGAAAAAATGGGTTATGAAACTTCTTTGAGTACCAAAGGCAATCTCTTAGTCGAAGTGGAAGGTCATAACAACAATAAGACGCTTGGTATCAGTGCCCATATCGATACCTTGGGTCTTATGGTCCGCTCTATCAAAAGCGATGGCAAATTAGCCTTTACCAAAATCGGCGGCCCTTTACTCCCAACACTTGATGGCGAGTATTGCCGGATAATCACCCGTGATAAAAAAGTCTATACCGGAACGATCCTTTCTACTTCACCTTCTGTTCACGTCTATGCAGATGCCGGGGAGCTTAAAAGGATCGAAGATACGATGGAGATTCGCTTGGATGAGCTGGTATATAGCAAGGAAGATGTCTTGAAATTAGGTATTCAAAACGGCGACATCATCGCCATCGATCCTAAATTCACCTGTACCGGAAGCGGTTTTATCAAATCCCGTTTCTTAGATGACAAGATCTCTTCAGCGATCATCCTGGCCTATTTAAAATATTTAAGCTTAAATGATCAAAAACCGGCAAACGATCTTCAGATCATCTTTTCGACCTATGAAGAAGTCGGCCACGGTGCTGCCAGTCTTTCGGAAAAGATCGATGAACTATTGGCGATAGACATGGGCTGTATCGGCAAAGATCTAAGCTGCAATGAAGAAGATGTTTCGATCTGTGCCAAAGATTCAAGCGGTCCTTACGACTACGATATCGTATCAAGACTATTGTCTTTAGCTAAGGAGCATGATCTTAAATACGCCATCGATGTCTATCCTTACTATGGATCGGATGTTTCAAGTGCGCTTAAAGGCGGCAACGACATCAAAGGAGCCTTGATTGGTCCTGGCGTAAGTGCATCGCACGGCATGGAGCGAACGCATCGAAATGCCTTGCTCAACACTTTAAAACTGCTCATTGCATATACTAAATAACAGTGCTTATCGCACTGTTATTTCAGACTGTTGACAAACTAAAGACATACTTGTTTGTTGACAGTCTTTTTATTATCTTTTTGTGTTATTATTGATATGTAGATAAGTTAATCCTTTAAACCAAATATATATGTTGACTTATCTACTTT
>CALVFL010000042.1 GCA_944326825.1 uncultured Erysipelotrichaceae bacterium | reverse complement strand
GGCATGTTTCTTAGCCAGACCAGCTAACATTCTGTTAGGAAGATGGTGTTCAAGCTCTTCTTTCGGGAAAGTGGTATTGAGTAAGAAAGTACCGCCTTCTTTTAAGTTTCTGGTCATATCATATTTGAAGCAGTATGCATCAAGTGAACAAGAAACGAAATCAGCGTTATCTACATAGTAAGTAGATCTGATCGGAGATGGACCAAAACGTAAGTGAGATCTGGTAACACCGCCGGCCTTCTTAGAATCGTATTGGAAATAAGCTTGAGCATATTGATCAGTATTATCACCAATGATCTTGATTGAAGATTTATTGGCAGAAACAGTACCATCACTGCCTAAACCATAGAACAAGCAAGTCGTATAGTCAGCTTCATTATGGAAATCAGGATCAACTGTCAGACTCAGATGAGTAACATCGTCTTCAACACCGATAGTGAATTCTTCTTTCATCTGATCTTTAGCAAGTTCATCATAAACAGCCTTGATCTGATTTGGAGCAGTATCACGAGAACTTAATCCGTAACGTCCGCCAATGATCTCATAATCACGATCTTTTAAAGCATTCAAGACATCCAGATAAAGCGGTTCTCTGGCACCTGATTCTTTAGTACGGTCAAGTACGGCAATACGTTTAACTGTGCTTGGAATAACGGCTGTCAAGTATTTAGTTGAGAACGGACGGTAAAGATGAACTTTGACTAAACCGACTTTTTCACCCTTAGCAACTAAAGTATCGATCGTTTCTTTGATCGTTTCAGTAACTGAACCCATGGCCACGATGATTCTTTCAGCATCTTCAGCACCATAGTAAGTAAATGGAGCATAATGTCTGCCAGTATGTTCAGAGATCTTTTCCATGTATTTATTAACGATGTCTGGAATAGCGTCATAATAAGTATTCTGGGCTTCACGGCCGGCAAAATAAATATCATCGTTTTCAGCACCGCCACGTACTACTGGATTAGTATGCGGATTTAAAGCTTTAGCTCTGAATTTTTCTAAAGCTTCAGTATCAAGCAAGCTCTTTAAGAACTCCTGATCCATGACTTCGATCTTTTGGATCTCATGAGAAGTTCTGAAACCGTCAAAGAAGTGAATGAACGGTAAAGAACCTTCGATAGCAGCTAAATGAGCCACGCCAGCTAAATCCATACATTCCTGAACTGAATGAGAAGCCAGCATACAAGCGCCTGTCTGACGGCAGGCATAGACATCCTGATGATCACCGAAGATTGAAAGTGCACGTCCGGCCAAAGCACGGGCAGCAACATGGATAACACCCGGTAATAATTCACCAGCCATCTTATAGATATTTGGAATCATTAAAAGTAAGCCTTGCGAAGCAGTAAAAGTAGAAGCTAAGGCTCCACCCTGTAAAGCGCCATGAACAGCACCAGCTGCGCCGCCTTCTGATTGCATTTCAACTACTTTGACAACTTCGTCGAAAACATTCTTGCGTCCCTGAGAAGCCCAGCTATCAATAACTTCAGCCATCGGAGAAGATGGAGTTATCGGATAGATTCCGGCAACCTCAGTAAAGGCATAGGCACAATGAGCGACAGCATTATTGCCATCCATTGACATAAATGTTTTTGCCATATATTTCCTCCCTAAATCCTCTTTATTATAACTCAATCAACTGTCAAATTCTATAGAATTTAAAGGAATATCCTGATACTTTTTCATAAGGATATAAAAAGTGCAGTCATTAGACTGCATCTATCAAACATTAAGGCTCAACTTCAGCAAAGCGATCTTTTGACATTTATTAAAACGTTTGGCAATCGAATAACCGACGACCTTGAAACCGCAAGACTTGAATAAACGCAACGCATCTTCCCTGCCGATCTCAAAATCATCATAAAGCTCAAGCACATGATTCTCTTTGGCGACCTTTATAAGCTCTATCAAGGCTTTCTTGCCATAACCTTGATGACGATATTTATCTTCAATCACAACACCGCAATAATAAGCTTTCTTCTCCTTGTTATATTGATAATATACATAGCCCACATAATCTTTCAATTCATCATCATAAACATAGGCAAAGTAGCGTTTCTCATTGATGCGAAGCCGGTATTTTTCTTCCCAGCACTTTTTGGGAAAATCGATACAGCCGGTCAAATAATGGTAATGTTCATCCTTAAGATTATAACCGGCGTTATAAGACATCGTCTTAGGATCACTGTTGACTTTGGCTTCATAGTAATAATCATCTAAAGCTGGAATGTATAAAGAAATCATTTTATCCCCCTTTAAAATAAAAGAACATCTTTATCTACAGCCTATGATAATCAATTATTGATATAAAGTCCATGTTTAATGATATATTCATACACTCTTTTCTCTAAAAAGTGATGATATTTATAGACATCGCTTCTGATAAGTGATGAAGAGATGGCACCAAAATCCCCTTTTATAAATTCAATATTCAAAGAAGGATCACTTAAAGACATATCATCTCTTAAAGCTACGATCAGCCCAAAACTTAAGATCTTATCGCTGTCTTTCCAGTGGAAGAAGTTTTGATAATTATCACTGCCGATGACAAGTTTAAAATCATCATGAGGATTTTCGGTTGTTAGAGTTTTTAATAATTCATAAGTATATCTGATCTGATTATGCTGATGATCGATGATGATGTTTTCACTTTTGATCATATCAAGCATCGCAAGTCTATCGATTAAAGAAGTTTTAATGTTTTTAAAAGGATAATCCATCGTTGCCACGATCAAAACCTTATCAACGATTTTGTGTTCCAAAAGATGATTGACTAAATTGATGTGCCCTTTATGCAAAGGATCAAAACTGCCGACAAATACTCCGATTTTCATCTTAAACTCTCTTTTCAATATTGTACCATGAATAAGATAAAAGGCGTGTCGATCAATCTTCACGCCTTAAACGATAACTACCTTATCTTCATTATCGAATTCTTTAAACTTGACTTCGATCCTCTCGTTTTGGCCGGTCGGAATATTTTTGCCGACAAAGTCAGCCTTGATCGGCAATTCACGATGGCCTCTGTCGATCAAGACAGCCAGTTCGATCATTTTAGCTCTGCCATAATGCATGATGCCATCCATTGCTGCTCTGGCTGTACGTCCGGTATGCAGCACATCATCGCATAACACGACGATCTTGTTGTTGAGATCATAATTAAGATCAGCAATAGGTATCGAAGTAACATTATCATCACGCCATGGTTTAACATCTAAAGTCAAATAAGGAACTTTCTTCCCTTCAATGATCTCGATATTGTCATGAAGCCGTTTAGCTAAAGCTACACCTCTTGTCTTAATACCGATGATAACTAAATCATCAACACCTTTATTCTTTTCTATGATCTCGTGTGATATACGCTTGATAGAACGATATATCATCATTTCATCCATTAACTCTTTCATACATTATTTATTCAATTCTACTTTTACATGTGTGTACTCAGGATATTTAGCCCATGAAGCGTTATAAATTTCACCATCTACATAAACTGCTACTACGACACCTGAATTATAATTAGGATCACTGACCGGAACAATTTCAAGGTCAAAACCACCCAGAACATCTAAGATATGATTATAAGCTTGGTTGTAATTTCCAGGAATACTCAATTCCTCTCGCGAAGGAATTGCGTAGTAATTCAATTTACCTTTAGATACTTTGCAGGTCAAGGTTTTGCCAGATACACTACAGCCATATAATTCATTCTTCGATACTGAATCACTGTATTCGCTAGTATAATTGAATTTTACCCCTGCTCTTAAATCATTGGCATTATTGATCTCTTTTTGAGCAGAACTCAATGACATGCCGTTAAAGCGACTGCCGTCACCTAAAGAGTAAGCTCCTTTAGATAATTCGTAGGTTACTTTTGTAAGCAGATTAACTCTGCCAGAAGTATGAGATAAGATCATACCTTTTTCAACAGAATCACTATAATATGATCCTGAATGAGATGGTGAGCTTAGGCCAAGACCAGTTATATAAGATTTGAATGAACTTTCACTCGTTCCGACCTTATCTTTGATCGTTACATAGACATTGGCAGGATTAGGGCCGGCAGATACTACCACCTTTACTTTAGAGCCATTTTCAACGACCGAAGAAGCCTTAGGACTTGTTGAAATGACTGTACCCTTTTCTACGCTTGATGAATATTCTTCACTGACCGAGGTGCTGAAACCGGCATTTTTTAAAGCAGATACAGCCTGGCTTTGTGTTTTTCCAACAACATTTGGTACTTCTTTACCAACTACTTCGATCCTGATCTCAGTTCCTCCGGTAACTTCCGTATTAGGAGCGATCGTTTGTGATAAGATCTTACCCATAGTTTCACTATCTGATAAGATGAAATTGATAGTTAGATTGATCGCATAAGATGATGCCCAAGCTCTAGCATTAGCTAAGGAATAGGTTTTAAGATCAGGCACATTAGTCTTGATCTGTGTTACATCATCAGCAGCAGAAATAGTTACGATGATTGCTGTACCTCTTTTTACTTTACCGGATACGTTTATATCGATTACTGTATATAAGGGTTCATCAGAGATAACATACTGATAAGTTACATCAGGGAATTTATTATCCTCAAAATACTTTTGGATCTTTTCAAGATCATACTTTTCTTTTACAAAATCCGGTAATTCAAATTCTACTTCCGGATCAGCACCATCAGACAATACAATAGTAAGACCATCTTTTTTATTGATCTTTTCACCTTCAGCTACAGATTGTGAAATAACTTTATCTTTGGCGATCTCATCAGAATATTCATATTCAAACTTTAGACCTTCTTCAGTATGAAACTCACTGACATACCACTCTGTTATTTCATCTTTAGTCAACTGTGAAAAACTTATAGCAGTAACATTCTGATTCAAGACAAATCTGAAGATAAGCATACCGATTATTATAGCTGCAACAATAGCCAAACCGATCGATAATCCTAAGATCAATTTGTCTTTAAACAGTTCTTTTATTTTACTCATTAACTAAGTCCTCCACATTAAGTTTGATCTTGAAACGATCACTTACAACATGCAATTTATATGATTTTTTACTGTTAACAAATTCATCGGAAATACGATTTCCACTATCGGTCAAATAGTATATATCATAATAATCATTTGTTGACATAACGATCATTACATCATATTCCCCTTTCGGAATATCGTTGAGATCTATGCTCGCTTCAAAACACGTGTCACTCAAATCATAATCTACTCCCAAAACAGATGATATATCATAACGGCATGCAGTTTTATTAATCTGGAATTGATATTTCATACCTTCCGAATTCGCTAAATAAAGCTCATAATTCGTATTATCATCTTTTCCAAAATCAGCATATTGTATATAACCATGTCCATCAAATGATAATATTCCATTATCATCTATCTCTAATGAGTAAGGAGTAATAATTGATTTTTGAACAGTTGGTTTATTGATATTTTCATAATCAAATAGTGTTTTAGTAATATCTAATTCAAAACGAACATTATAAATGATATTAGTGGTCAAATTATAGATCTTATCATCTTTTCTAATAATCTGTTGTGAATAATCCAGATTAATAGATCGAAGATTTACGGTCTGTTGATAGTCACCGTTTATAAATTTGATCTTTAAATAATAACTTCCTAGGTTTAGATCATTTAAGTCAACAGTCCCTTTAAAACCGGTATACTTATAATCATAACCGTCATTTAATATATCACCATTTGTTTCGATAGTTTCAAGTGTTTGCTTTAATACTACTTCATTACTTTCTGCATCGATAATCAATAGTTCATGAGATATTTTATCTTTATCAACATAGTTTTGTCCGGTTGCATACACTTTACCATCTATATTTAAACTACCATCATCAGTTAAAGTAAAATCATTTATAACCATAGCGACATTTGATTGATCTACAGGTTCTTCCGGCTCTTCTGGCAGTGTTGGAACATCTGTCTTATCTCCATATATCATATGAATATCGCTAGTCTTTACATATGCTACACTGGTATTAAAATCATAAGGAACAAGAGTATCAAGATTACCACTTACCATTCCATTTGAATCTACAGGATTAGTAAACTGGATCTTAGTGTAATCACCCTCTTTACCTAAAACGATGACAGTAAAAGCTTCTAAATAGTTGCGACCATAAGTGGCATTGTAATAAGTCGTTGATTTATCGTCAGCACTGGCTTTAATCGGTGTGTTTAATGTATCAATAACAGCTACATTATAAGTATCATAATCACTCAATGTACCATCGTTATTATTAGTCATCTTATCGATCTGATAAGCGATCGAAGCTATCGACATGCCCCAGTATGGATCGCTGGCATACATCAGATTAAAGCCTGAACCTTTATTGCCAAGGCTTGATGAAAAGTAACGGGCATCCGTTATATCTAAATAACCTCTTAAATTAGCGCCAGCCATCTGGATAACACAGTCTTTGACACTGTCAAAATAAGAAGCTCTATCCGGGTCAGAGTCAAAAGCGTTCCATCCGAATAAGTTATTTCTGTTTAATGCATAGCCGCTTGTACCCCAGGCGCTCTCTTGACAAGCCATCGCATAAAGCAACAATGCATTTACACCATAAGTTTCCTGGGCTTCGATAAAGGCAGCGCCGTTACCTTTAAGCACGGAATTAGTATTGCTTCCTTTGACTGAAAGTAAAGCTTTATTGAGATCATCAGCCGAAATATTAGACTTGGATCTTAAAGGCAGATATTGATAATAAGGATAGTATTCAAAAGCGAAGTTCTTAAACTGCGGATCAGTATAGAATTCATAGCCATTGCGAGAATAATATCTGACACCTGTTTGCATTTCAGATGGTGCCGGACCGATCCGGTAAGTATAAGTCGTAGCGTAAAGATCATTCTTGTTGGGATAATTCATGTGCGCATAGTAGACAAGATCGGTATAATTGCCATTGACTTTGGCTTCGTAGTAATTCTGGGTCATGATCACTTCTTGAGCTTTGCTGGAAGAACCACGATAATCATTGCCGCCAAGTTTGATCGGCAAGCCTTTTTCCAAGAATTTAGAAGGCACTAAGTCAATATTGATAAGATCGACATAACCGTCAAAACCATTCATCGAGATCTTGGCATAGCCGTCACTTTCATATTCACCGCTTGGATAATAAACGACTGTATAGTCATAATTAAGTTCATATCCGGTAGCGATATAGGTACTCTTATAGTCACTTGTCGGTCTGATGCCGTTATAAAGATTGATCGTAGAGCTGTCATCTCTGCCCACAGCATAAACTACACCTTCGACCATCGAAACGATCTTGGTGGCTGATTTTGAAGTGTTATGTCTGACGACATAGTCTTTGCCCAGCTCTTTCATCTTGGCATTGGCTGTTTCAAAATCGCTGTAACAGTTATACTTTTCAAACTTGCCGTCATCGGTTATCTTAGATACTTCAAAATTGCTGCAAGCCAAAGCATATTCATCATCAGCACTTATCTGAATGTTTAGATTGCTGCCAAAGACTCCTAAAGTCATCAGCAAACAGATTATAAGACAGGATATTTTAAATATTCTCTTCATTTAATTCAACTCCGTTTCTAAAACTAACCATTCAGCACTTTCACTGAATTTGATCTTTAAGGTGCCGTTATAAGAAATGTGATCATCATTAGGATTGTACACTTCAAAGAACAAGGCTCCGCTCATGCCGTCACTTAAAGACCTGTCAATGATATTGTTTTGGCGCATTGCCGTAATATTATAGGCTAAGGCATGGATCTCTTCATTTGAGCCATCCGCTATAAAGACAGCATCTTCTATTAGTGATCCCTCTTGGACCTTTTCAATATCGATAACGAAAGCATAGATCTGGATCGTTGAAGGATACTGATAAGGTTCATTGTCGATAAAGAAATTCGTTTCGATATAGGCATCAGCGATATTGAGGACATAATCGCCGGTCTGAATAGTAGAACCAGTCGAATACTTGAGTTCACTTATATCGCCTAAATTAGCGTTCAGATCAAATTTTAATTCACCTTTAGACAAAGCATCGTAGAGAGTCAATTCAGTCTTGTTTTTGTCTTTGATCGGAATAAAGATCGTATAAGTTGCACTGTTTTCTTCTGAAACAACTTCAAAACTTACCCCTTTGACTCCTAAATAGTAATACTTGCTTTCAAGCTCTTCCACATAACTATCGACACTTCCAAGCTTCAGTCCTTCATCAGTATAAAGATTAGAAAGTGTATAATTGATCGGCTCATCATCGCTGAAGCGAAGCGAAGCCAAAACAAATTCAAAATCAAAATCATCACTGCGATAGACAGTATAATCGATAAGATCTATTTTAAAGCGTTCACTGACTGTTTCTTCATTTTTATCGGCTTTCTTGCTCATGACATCTCTTATCCAAAAGAAACCTCCGGCAAGCACCCCAATAAGCAAGGCACCCGCTAAAATCAATAGTATTACATTCTTAACTTTAATTCTTCTTCTCATCTTTTACCCCTTTGTCATGCTGTTGAGCTTATTTTCAGCATTCAACAGCTCATTCAATCTTTCAACCGACAAAATAGCAGCTATCGGTTCATTGTTTTTGATGACGATCTTGACCTCGTCATTATCCAAATCAGAGATTATCTTGGCAGCCTTTCCCTGATTTAAACTGCTGATGGGTACTAAAGAATCTAAAGTGATCGCAAAGTTTCTTTTCCTCATATAAAAATCTCCATAAATATATTGTATTTATAAACAATATAAAAATCAATATATTTATAGATAAATTTATTGTTTTATTTAATTATGTATTATATGATCAATATATCAGTAGTTTAATAGACTTATTAACAGATATATTTAATGCTTTATTTAATATGTTATATATAGATATATTTATCGATAAATTTATAGATATATCATTCGATGCCGTTAGGATTCTTAAGAGTGAAATTATAAGAATCTTCACACATCTTATCAATGTCAAATTCAACTTCAAAATCAAGAAGCTGTTTGGCTTTATGCGTATCGGCATAGCAAGTAGCTATATCGCCTGGCCTTCTTGGAGAGATCTTATAAGGCAAGGTCTTGTGGCAGGCTTTCTCGTAAGCCTTCAAGACTTCAAGAACTGTATAGCCTTTGCCGCTTCCGACATTGATGACTTCAACGCCATTATGTTTACTGGCATATTCAATAGCCTTGATGTGAGCTTTGGCAAGATCGACGACATGGATATAATCACGTACGCCAGTACCGTCTTTAGTATCGTAATCGTCGCCAAATACATTTAAACACGGAAGTTCACCGTTTGCTACTTTAGCGATATAAGGCACAAGGTTATTAGGGATGCCATTAGGCACTTCGCCTAAAAGACCGCTTGGATGGGCACCGATCGGATTGAAATATCTTAAAAGAACGATTGAAAACTTCTCATGCGCTTTGGCAATATCGCTTAGGATCATCTCGTTGAATTTCTTGGTGGTACCATAAGGATTGGTAGTATCGCCCAGACCGTATTCTTCTTTAAAAGGCACTTCAAAATTATCGCCATACACGGTGGCACTTGAAGAAAAGACGATATTATAGACTCCATATTCATTCATCAGTTCATAGAGGTTTAAAGAACCGGCGATATTATTCTGATAGTAGGTTATCGGCTTGCTTACCGATTCACCGAC
This sequence comes from uncultured Erysipelotrichaceae bacterium, assembly GCA_944326825.1. GTDB lineage: Bacteria > Bacillota_I > Bacilli_A > Erysipelotrichales > Erysipelotrichaceae > JAHHTG01. The sequence goes on along the minus strand of CALVFL010000042.1, from coordinate 29,167 downwards.
AGCTTTATAGCCGGCGAAGTGGATCACGGCGTCAAACTCATTCTCTTTAAAGACTGTCCTTAATTTTTCTTTATCTAAGATATCCACTTCATAGAACTTAGGTCTTTGATGGCATAATCTTTCGATCCTGTCCAAAACATGGATATTGGAATTATAGAGATTATCGACGATCACTACTTCATGACCCAGATTCAATAATTCAACGGTGGTATGCGAACCGATATAGCCGGTGCCGCCTGTTACTAATACACGCATTCTTCTTCCTCCTAAAATAATCTTAATACGTCCTGATAGGTTGCGATTACAAATAAAGTCAAGATGACGGCCAGACTGCCGTACATCAGAATATTGATGGCTTTAGTGGATAAGGGTCGGCGGATGATGGCTTCAATGATCAAAATAAGTACCCTGCCCCCATCTAAGATCGGTAAAGGCAAAGCATTAAAGATGCCGACATTAAGTGATAAGACAGCGATCATCAAAAAGTAGGTGGACATGCCCATATCGACAGCTTGCGAAGTGGCTTCATAAATGCCGACCGGGCCACTGAGATTTTCAAGACCGATACCTCTGATGATCTGAGCCAAAGACATAAAGATCGTCCTTGTCACATAAGAGAGATAATCAACAGCGTAGATAAAACAATTAAAGATATTTACTTTCTCATAGCGGATAGCATAAGAATTGATACCGATGACATAGCGTTCGCTGGCTTCATCATATTGAGGTATGACCTTCGTTTCATAAGTTTCATTATCTCTGAGATAAGTGATCGTCATTTCACTGTCGTCATGTCCATACATGAAAGCGTTAATATCGTCAAAAGTCTTAGGCTCGATCGAGATATTAAGATCGTCATAAGCTACCTTGATGATCTTGTCATCTTCTCTTAGACCAGCTTCATAAGCCGGCATCCCCTCGCTTACTTTGGCGATCGTCGTATCAGGCGAAACCCCATAGCTGCCTGAATGCAAAATGACCATCGCTACGATCACCAGGGCCAAAAGGATATTCATAAAGATCCCCGCAAGCATGATGATCGCTCTTTTCCATTTGGCGATGCCAATAAGTGTCCTCTCTGGCGGCAAGTTAGAAATATCGACCTTCGTTTCAAGCTCATTGTCAGTATCGCCAGCCATGGCCACAAAACCGCCTAAAGGCAAAAGACGCAAAGAATACATCGTTTCCTTGCCCTGATAAGATAAAAGCTTAGGACCCATGCCCATTGAGAATTCACTGCAGTAAACACCGAATATCTTAGCAGCTATCAAATGTCCAAATTCATGGATGATGATGATAGCTGAAAAAAGCAGTATAAATAAAATAAAGACCATATAATCACTCCGTCTTTGATTATAACATATATTTTAAAATAGACTTATAAATACATTCGTCAATTATTGATGATGTGATGTTTGCTGACGATCCTGGTATCATTTTCATCCATTTTTGCCATGATGTGTTTAAATTCAAAAGCGAAAGCCAGACAAGTGGTGAGTACAGCGATCGTATCAGCGATCGGTTCAGCCAAAAAGACGGCAAATACTTTATCTTCCATAAAATGCGGCAAGATATAAATGAGCGGTATCAAAACGATGATCTTTCTGAAGATAGCCAAAAAGGCTGATACTTTAGAATAGCCAAAGGCGATGAAGGCCTGCTGGCAAGAGATCTGAAGTCCCATCAGGGCGATCGCAAACATATAGATCCGCAAAGCCCAGATCGTTAAAGCAGCTAGTTCTATGCTGTCGCTGAAGACTCCTACCAATAAATCCGGTATAAACATTACTAAAAGCCAGACGATAAAAGCGTAGCTGAAACAGGCGATCGTCTGATATTTAAAAGCTTTCCTGACTCTTTCTTTATTTAAAGCTCCATAGTTATAGGAAATGATCGGCTGACCGCCCTGGGTAAGACCCTGCAGGGGCAAAGTGGCAAACTGCATGATACTTGATAAAATCGTCATCGCTCCGACCGCCAGATCACCGCCGTATTTCTGCAAGGAAGAATTGAAACATAAAGTCAAAACGCTCTCTGTAGCCTGCATTACAAAAGGAGCGACACCTAAAGCTATGCAAGGCATGATTATCGATGCCATGATCTTAAAATTATGTTTTTTAAGTCTTAAAGATGAATTGGCTGAAGATAAAAAGGATATCGCAAAGACAGCTGAAAGCATTTGCGAAAAGATCGTAGCGATCGCTGCTCCTTTGACTCCCATATCAAAGACATAGATGAAGATCGGATCTAAAACGATATTGGTGATAGCTCCAATACAGACCGTCATCATAGCGACCTTGGAATAGCCTTGAGCAGAGATAAAAGAATTCATTCCTAATGTCAATTCGACAAAGATCGTCCCGATGGCATAGATGCTCATGTATTCTAAAGCATAGCCGATCGTAGCGTCACTGGCTCCAAATAGATATAATAACGGTTTTTGAAAACCCAGGATACCAAAAGTCAGGATCAAAGCGATGATGATCAAAGCCATAAAACAGTTGCCCATGATCTTTTCAGCGTGTTCATTATCGCCTTTGCCCATTGAGATGCTGGCCAAAGGTGCTCCACCCATACCAAAAAGCGAGGCAAAAGCCGAAATGATCATGATCAAAGGAAAACAAACACCCACACCGGTTAAAGCGACCGAGCCGATCGTTTCGATATGACCGATATACATGCGGTCTACGACATTATATAAAGCATTTACGATCTGTGACATAATGGCTGGCAAAGCCAGTTTCAATAACAGTTTACCGACATCTTCATGTTTAAGATCTACATCATTACTTTTAAATTTCATCTTTACTCCCCTATAAGATCAGACGATCTGAACAAAGTATATTTTAAAACGATAAAAAGAAAAGTCAAATTAAAAGGAGCTTTGTAAAGCTCCTTAAGTCTTATTTATTGCGGATAGCAGCCTGAGCAGCAGCTAATCTGGCAATCGGTACTCGATATGGCGAGCAGGAAACATAAGTCAGACCGACACGATGACAGAAGTCGATCGAACTTGGATCGCCGCCATGTTCACCGCAAATGCCCAGTTTGATGTCAGGACGAGTCTTGCGGCCTAATTCGACAGCCATCTTGACTAATTTGCCGACACCTTTTTGGTCTAGACGGGCAAACGGATCCTGTTCATAGATCTTGCGGTCATAGTAATCTTTTAAGAATGTTCCGGCATCATCACGAGAGAAACCGAAAGTCATCTGGGTCAGATCGTTGGTACCGAAAGAGAAGAATTCAGCTTCATTAGCGATCTCATCAGCCAACAGAGCAGCTCTTGGGATCTCGATCATCGTACCGACTTTGTATTCAAGGCTGACACCGTTTTCTTCCATGACTTTCTTAGCCGTTGCATCAACGACATTCTTGACATATTTTAATTCGTTTTCATCACCAACTAAAGGAATCATGATCTCTGGATGGACATCATATTCCGGATGACGCTTATTGACATTGATAGCGGCCTGAATGACAGCTCTGGTCTGCATTTCAGCGATCTCTGGATAAGTAACGGCCAAACGGCAGCCACGATGACCCATCATCGGATTGAATTCATGTAATGAAGCAACGACATTCTTAAGTTCTTCAACACTGATCTTCATCTCGTCAGCTAATACTTGAATATCGCCTTCATCGCTTGGCAAGAATTCATGTAAAGGCGGATCGAGGTAGCGGATCGTCACCGGCAAGCCGTGCATTACTTCATAGATGGCTTCAAAGTCACCCTGCTGCATCGGCAAAATCTTTTCTAAAGCTGCTTTTCTTTGTTCGAGAGTCTTAGATACGATCATCTCACGGACAGCTTTGATCCTTTCACCTTCAAAGAACATGTGTTCAGTTCTGACAAGACCAATACCCTGAGCACCGAACTCTAAAGCCTGTTTAGCATCTCTTGGCGTATCAGCATTAGTTCTGACCTGCAATTTTCTGGTTTCATCAGCCCAATTCATGAATCTTTCAAAGTAACCGGAGATCTTGGCTGGTACGGTTTTGATCGCACCTTCAAAGACACGGCCAGTCGAACCATCGATCGAGATAAAATCACCTTCGTGGTATTCTTTACCGTTTGCGACCATGACCTTCTTTTCTTCATCGACGATCAAAGAATCACATCCGGATACACAACATGCACCCATGCCTCTGGCTACGACAGCTGCATGAGAAGTCATGCCGCCTCTGGCTGTCAGGATGCCCTCGCTGGCTGCCATACCTTCAATATCTTCTGGAGAAGTTTCAAGTCTTACTAAAACGACTTTATGGCCTTCACTTGCAACTTTGATGGCTTCTTCAGCTGTAAAACGGATCTCACCGCTGGCAGCACCTGGCGAAGCAGCCAGACCGTTAGCGATGACTTTGGCATTCTTAAGTCCTTCTTCATCAAATTGCGGATGCAATAAAGAATCTAACTGCTTAGGATCAACCATCATCAAGGCTTCATCTTTATTGATAAGACCCTCATCGACAAGATCGCAAGCGACCTTTAAAGCAGCAGCAGCCGTTCTTTTGCCGTTTCTGGTCTGCAGCATATATAAATGACCGTGTTCGATCGTAAATTCCATATCCTGCATATCGTGATAATGTTTTTCTAAACGATCGCAAATATCGACAAACTGCTCGTAAGCTTTTGGCATGATGTCTTTTAAGTGATCGATAGTCTGTGGTGTACGTACACCTGCCACGACATCTTCACCCTGAGCATTCATCAAAAATTCACCGAACAGTTTCTTTTCACCGGTAGCCGGATTTCTTGTAAAGGCGACACCCGTACCGCAATCATCACCCATATTGCCAAATACCATCATCTGGACATTGACAGCAGTACCCCATGAAGACGGAATATCATTCATCTTGCGGTAGTAGATAGCTCTTGGATTATTCCATGATTTAAAGACAGCTTCAATAGCTTTTTCTAACTGTACTTCCGGATCAGTCGGGAAATCGCTTCCTAAATTATCACGATAGAACTTCTTGAAGCGGGTGACCATTTCCTTTAAGTCTTCAGCATCAAGTTCCGTATCGAGCTTAACACCTTTTTTCTCTTTCATCTCATCAATGATGACCTCGAATTCACTCTTAGGAAGTCCCATGACGACATCGGCAAACATCTGAATAAAACGACGATATGAGTCATAGGCAAATCTCTCATTATTAGTATTCTTGGCGATCGTTTCTACGACTTCATCATTGATACCCAGATTCAAGATCGTATCCATCATGCCAGGCATCGATGCTCTGGCACCGGATCTTACTGATACTAATAACGGATTGTCTTTATCCCCTAACTTTTTACCGCTTAATTCTTCCAGTTTAGTTTTGGCAGCACTGACCTGATCCAAGATCTCCTGAGCGATCGTTTCATTATCATCATAATAACGGGTGCAGGCTTCTGTAGAAATAGTGAAACCTTGAGGTACTGGCATACCAAGATTAGTCATTTCAGCTAAGTTGGCACCTTTTCCTCCTAAGAGTTCACGCATTGAGCCATTGCCTTCACTAAACATGTAAACATATTTTGTGCTCATACACTCCTCCTTAATCTATGTTTGATTATAACATAAAATGTAATGGGTTACATTTTTACTTTACATAATTATCGATAAAGTTTTTGATCACTTCAAAATAGCCATCTTCAAAACAGGAATAGGCATGAGAACCTTCACTAAAGACTTTAAAGGCTTTAGGTCCTTTATTGGCCTCATATAGTTTGCCAAGAGTTTCTAAAGGCACTACTTCATCATTTTGGGCATGAATGAAAAGGATCGGTATTTCGTTTTTATTAAGAGCTTCTAAAACGTCGATCTCTGCGATGTCAAAACCCAAAGTCTTTTTCATCTTGGCATTGATCGAAGGGATCAGAAGATCGTTTTTAAAACGATATTTGATTAGATCACTTAAAGAAGCATAGCCGCTGTCTTCAATCGCAAAGGAGATATTTGAAGGCAATTGATAGCCCAAAGCCTTCATGATCGCTGTTGCCCCCATTGATACGCCATATAGACCGATCTTGATTTCAGGATCTTCTTTGATGAGCGCTTTGATCCAGACCAATAGATCCAGCGATTCTTTAAAACCGAAAGTCGTATATTCGCCCATCGATTTGCCAAAGGCCCTCTCATCCACCATCAAAAGATTAAAACCCATTGCATCAAAAGCCTTGGCCTGTTTTAAAAGAATGTAGCGATCGCTGTTATAACCATGCAGCATGATCATATAAGGCGCCTTGTCGTGATTGACGACCTTGATCCCATCAAGGATGAGTTCATCAAAAGAGCGTACCTGGATCTTTTGAACATGAGAGGATTTAAACCAGTCGATGTTGTCTTTGAGATCATTCTTATAAGCTGTATAGATCCTTTCATCCCCGATGAGTTCACTCATATCAAGATTGACATAACTCTTATCGACCTTGGCATACTTATTGAAAAGATGCGCCCCATAAGCATAGTAAGCAAGCGGAAGCGAAGAAAGGGCCGCTGTCAGAAACAGACCCTTTTTAAGACCGTTTTTCTCTTTCATATTATTTGCCCTCGTATTCAGCCAGTTTGACTTTTAAAGTATGATAAGAATTCTCGTATTTGACTAATTTATCTTTTTCAAGATCGACTTTAGCCTTCGGAGCCTTGTTTAAGAAATTAGGATTGGAAAGGATGCCGTTTGAGCGCTTGATCTCTTTTTCAAGATCAGCTAACTCGCTTTTGATCTTGGCGATCTCTTTTTCGATATCGACGATCTCATTTGCCGCAAAATAGATATTGCCCTCTTTAAGCGGTCTGACCAGAGTTTCAGTATCTAGATCATCGACAAGTTCAACTTTACACATCCTGTTTAAGATCGAAGCGTGTTCTTCGCCTAATACAAAGTTTAAAGATGCTTTCATGTGTAATAACTTAGATGGTTTAAGATCGTTTTCACTGCGCAATTCTCTGATCGATCTGATGATCTCGATCAAAGTATCGATCTTAAAAGCTCCTTCTTCATTGATTGTTTCTAAGGTTTCTGGCCACAAAGCTTCATTGATCGAAACATCCTTGCCATGGATCTCGCCATAGATCTCTTCAGTCACAAACGGGATATAAGGATGAAGCAGACGCAAGATCGCATCCAAGACATAGATAAGCGTATTAAGGGTATCGTTTTTGACTTTCTCATCATCAGAATTTAAACCGGCTTTAGAGAACTCGATATAGTTGGAGCAGAAATCATCCCAGACAAAGCTGTATAACTCATTGCCGGCCATAGCGAATTCATAACGGTCAAGATTCTTGGTGACTTGTTTGATCGTCTGATTCAAACGGGACAAGATCCAGTTATCGATGTCGGAATTGATCTTATAACCTTCGTATTTAAAACCTTCAAAACGATTCATCAGAACATATCTTGAAGCATTCCAAAGCTTATTGATGAAATTCCAGGCCGCTTCAAGCTTGGTCTTGGAGAAGTTCATATCAAGACCAGGTGTCGAATTGGTCGAAAGGAAGAAACGCAAAGAATCACAGCCGTAATTATCGATCACTTCGACCGGATCGATGCCGTTGCCTAATGACTTAGACATCTTGCGGCCCTGATCGTCACGGACAATTCCATGGATCAGACAATCTTTAAACGGTACTTCATTCAAAAAATGACGGGCACTGAAAGCCATTCTGGCTACCCAGAAGAAGATGATATCATAACCCGTGACCATGCAGGATGTCGGGAAATAGCGTTTAAGATCAGCTGTATCCTGAGGCCATCCCAAAGTAGAAAACGGCCATAAAGCACTGGAGAACCAGGTATCCAAGACATCTTCATCCTGATGATAGTTTTCAATGTCTTGCGGAGGTGTTTCTTCGCAATAGATCGCTCCGGTTTCATTATGATACCAGACTGGGATACGATGGCCCCACCAGAGTTGTCTGGAGATACACCAGTCTTCAATGTTTTCTAACCATCTTTCAAAAGTTTTTTCAAAACGTTTCGGATAGAAATTGATCTTCGTTTCAGGATCTTTTTGAGCATCTAAAACAGCTTTTGCTAAAGGTTTCATCTTGACAAACCACTGTTTAGAAAGATAAGGTTCGATCATGACGCCGGTCCTTTCGCTGTGGCCGACACTATGAACGATCTTTTCTTCCTTGACGAAATTGCCCTCCGCTTTGATCCTTTCGACTAAACGCTTGCGGCATTCAAAGCGATCTAATCCTTCATATTCACCAGCCAGCTCATTCATCGTGGCATCTTCCCTCATGCAGATCGGCATATCCAGATGATGTCTTAAAGCGATCTCATAGTCATTGGGATCATGGGCCGGCGTACACTTCATTGCACCGGTACCAAAACCGATCTCAATATATTCATCGCCGATGATCGGTAAAATATCGCCATTGGCCGGATTGATGCACTTCTTGCCGATCAGATGATTGAGTTTTTCATCCTTCGGATGAACGACGACACAGACATCGCCAAACATCGTTTCGGGTCTGGTCGTAGCGACATCAAAGGTTTCATCACTATCGACAAGATGGTAGCGGAAATAATACATCCTGCCCTCTACCTCTTTATGGATGACTTCGATGTTGCTTAAAGCGGTCTTGGCTTCCGGGTCCCAGTTGATGATCCTTTTGCCCTGATAGATCAGACCTTCTTTATAGTATTCAACGAAAACTTTGGCAACGGCTTTGGAAAGCCCTTCATCCAAAGTAAAACGTTCCTTGCGGTAATCGACAGAAATGCCCAGTTTCTTCCATTGCGCATGGATAAAATCAGCGTATTCATCTTTCCATTCCCAGGCTTTTTTCAAAAAAGCTTCCCGACCGATATCATAGCGGGATATGCCGCTTTCTTTAAGCCTTTCATCTACTTTGGCCTGGGTAGCGATACCGGCATGATCCATGCCTGGTACCCATAAGACATCATAGCCTTTCAGACGATGATAACGGCATAAAAGATCCTGCAAAGTGTTGTCCATGGCATGACCTAAATGCAGTTTACCGGTGACATTGGGCGGCGGGATGACGATGCAGTAAGGTTTCTTGCTTAGATCGCCGCTTTCAAAATAACCCTTTTTGATCCAAGTATCATACTTGCCCGCTTCAACTTTTCTTGCTTCGTATTTTTGTTCCAGCATAAATCCTCCTAAAAATAAAAGCCGTCCCTAAGGACGACTTGCTCGTGTTACCACCTTAATTCATATCGGCAAAAAACCGATACCTCTCATCTTTAACGCAGATCATACGTTTCTTTCTACTTGGTTTCAAAAGAAAGACTCCAAGACTACTTTTCAATGACCATTACAGACCGTTTGCACCGACCACGATCTCTCTTGTGTCACCTGATCACCTACTTCCTTCTTTTCTCAGTCTTTATGCGTAGATTGTAACATATTTACTATTAAAATCAAAGGTGCTTTTCAATTAAATCTCTGATTTTGGCACTGTCTGTCTTTTCGATGGCGCTAAAAGCCATTACCTCATTTACCCCGAGTATTTCTTTGATGAGTTTTATCTGTTTTAAACATTGATTGTTGGAAAGCTTGTCATCTTTATTGGCAATGACTAGCGTATTCAAATGATGATAGCGGGCAAACTCGATCATATCAAGATCATCACCCGTCGGTTTATGACGGATATCAGTAATCATGACCATGAGTTTTAAAGCCTGACGCTTGCTGAAATACTCTTCCATCATTTCCCCAAAAGCGACAATCTCGTTATTTGAGAGCTTGGCAAAGCCATAGCCTGGCACATCAACAAGCGTATATCTGTCATCCACCGCAAAGAAATTCAAGAGTCTGGTCTTGCCTGGTGTCTTGCCGACGTAAGCCGCTTTTTGATTAAAGACAGCATTGATAAAGCTTGACTTGCCTACGTTGGAGCGTCCGACCAAGACGACTTCTTTCAAAGATTCAGGATAGTCTACACTGCTTTTAGCACTTTTTATAAATCTGATCATCTATTTTACCAAAGCATGTCTTAAGACGGCATCGACATTATCGACCGGGATGAACTTGATCGCTTCTTTGACCGTATCAGGCACTTCTTCAAGATCTTTAACGTTATTCTTAGGGAAAAGAATAGTATTGATGCCTGAGCGGTGAGCAGCTAAAGATTTTTCTTTTAAACCGCCGATCGGCAAGACATTGCCTCTTAAAGTAACTTCGCCTGTCATCGCCAAATCGGCATAGACCGGTTTTTTGATGATGGCCGAAATAATGGCAGTCGTCAAAGTGACGCCGGCACTTGGCCCGTCTTTTGGCACTGCTCCTTCTGGCACATGGATATGAATATCATGGGTTTCAAAGAATTTAGGATCGATATGATACTTGCGGGCATTGGCCTTGATATAGTCAAGAGCGATCTTGGTTGATTCTTTCATGACATCGCCTAATTGACCGGTCACGATGAATTTGCCATTACCTTCAAAATAATTGACTTCGACTGCTAAAATATCGCCGCCAAACTGAGTATATGCCAAACCGGTAACGACACCGATCTGATTCTTCTTCTCTTTGGCACCGTATTCAAAGATCTCTGCCCCCAGCCAAGTCCTGATGAGTTTTTTAGTGACGTTTATTTTCTTCTTGCCTTCGGTAAGGATGGCTAAGACACTCTTGCGGCAAAGTGAACCAATGACTCTTTCAAGCTGTCTTACTCCGGCTTCTCTGGTGTAATGGCGGATCAGATAGATGATCACATCATCGTCGATATTGAACTGATTGGCTTTTAGACCGTTAGCTTCTCTTTGTTTGCGGATGAGGTGTTCCTTGGCGATCTCTACTTTTTCAAGTTCAGTATAGGAACTGATATCGATGATCTCCAAACGGTCCTTTAAAGCTGAAGGGATGTTTTCAATGTAGTTGGCCGTCGCTATAAACAAGACATCGCTTAGATCATAAGGCTCTTCAAGATAATGATCAGAGAAAGCAAAGTTTTGTTCCGGATCGAGCACCTCCAGCATAGCGCTGGATGGATCGCCTTTATAGTCCGAAGCCATCTTGTCGATCTCATCGATGAGGAATACCGGATTGATGACCCCAGCTTTCTTCATGCCCTGAATGATCCTTCCTGGCATTGAGCCTAAGTAAGTGCGGCGATGACCTCTGATCTCAGCTTCATCTCTAACTCCGCCTAAAGAGATCTTTACAAAACGGCGTCCTAAAGCTCTGGCCACTGATTTAGCCAAAGAAGTCTTGCCGACACCCGGCGGACCGACTAGACAGATGATCGGACTTTTAAGATTCTTAGTCATCTGCTTGACAGCCAGATACTCTAAAATTCGTTCTTTGACTTTCTTTAGACCGTAATGATCTTCTTCAAGGATCGCTTTAGCGGCATTTAGATCTTCGTTATCTTCTGATCTTTGATACCATGGAGTCTTTAGTAGCCAGTCTAAATAGTTATAGACGACCGAATACTCGCCGCCGGATTGGGGGAGCATCTCTAATTTATCGATCTCATCCAAAGCCTTTTCCTTAACATAGTCAGGATAAGGGTTATCTTCAACCATGGCCCTTAGATCATCGGCATCAGAAGTTCCTTCTTCACCGCCAAGCTCTTCCTTGATCGCCCGCATCTTTTCTTTGAGATAGAAATCTTTTTGACTTTCTTCTAAACGGGTACGTACTTTTTCATCGATCTTGGCTTCGATATTGTCAACTTCGATCTGACTTTTGATGTATTGCAAAGTCAAAGCCAAACGCTTGATGATATCCGGTTCTTCGATAAAGAGCTGTTTGTCTTTATAATCAAAAAGATAGACCTGAGCATAATAATCGGTAAGCTCAGCCGGAGTGATCCCGTTTTTTAAATTCTTTAAAAGTTCGACATTCATCTGCGGATTAGCGTGCAGCTTGACACGGTCAAATTCCTGCAATACTTTAGAAAACAGTTCTTTCATGACCATCTCATTATCATAGTATTCTTCTAACACTTCCGCTTCCACGCTTTGAATATCGTTTACTTCTAGCTGTCTTAGCATTCTGGCCCGATAGATACCGATAAAGCCGACCCTTAAATAACCGTCTTTGCGGCGGAAACGCTTGATCTTGCAAAGCGAACCGTACTCATAAATATCATCTTTAGTCGGTCTATCAACATCCAAGGCCTTTTGAGCTGTAACGAAGATATAAGAATTATTGTTGTTGGCATACTCGCAGGCTTTAATGCTTTCACTGCGTCCAACATCAATATTCACTTCTTGAGTCGGGAATATGATTACTCCTCTTGTACATAATAAGGGAACTAAGTATGTTTGTGACATCAACATCCTCCTTTTAATCTAAAAGACGCCATTGAGCGTCTTTATCAAAGCACATTAGCTTTTGGCAACTTCTAAAGCCTTAGACAGTCGCAGATCATATTTGATCGCTTCAGGACTGACATGCTTCTTGATCTCATTGACATCCATCTGATAATTCTCAGCCATCTTGGCATATTCATTATCGATGTCTTTTTCTGTGATCTCAATATTTTCTACTTCAGCGATCTTCTCTAAGACCAGTCTGATCTTGACACGTTTTAAAGCTTCCTCACTGAAACCTTCCAAATAGGTTTCTTTGTCGGAACCGCTTGATTTTAAAACTGTATTCAGATCGATACCATACTGCATATAAGTTCTGGCCTGTTCATTGAACATCTCTTCCTTTTCATCTTTGACCATGACCTCTGGAACTTCTACAGTGGCATTGGCGACTAACTTATCTAGCAATTCATTAGTGGCTTTAGTTTCATTTTCGCTTAAACGCTCTTTAGCAAGATTATCTTTGATATGAGCTTTTAATTCTTCTTCTGTCTTAACATTTTCATAGCCTAAGCTTTCAATAAATTCAGCATCGACTTCCGGCAAGACTTTCGTTTTGATCTCATGCACTTTAACTTTAAAGACGGCCTTTTGACCTTTCAGATCTTCAGCGTGATAGTCTTCAGGGAAAGTGACTTCAATATCTCTTTCTTCTTCAGGTTTCATGCCGATCAGCTGTTCTTCAAAGCCGGGAATGAAAGAATGAGAACCGATCACAAGATTGTAGTTTTCACCCTTGCCGCCTTCAAAGGCTACGCCGTCTTTGAAACCTTCAAAATCGATCACCACAGTATCGCCGTCAACTACTTCGCCGTCTTCTTTTAATTCCAGATCAGCTTTTCTTTCCTGCAATTCTTTGATCTTGGCTTCAATATCTTTAGCGCTGATGCGTGGTTTAGTGACTTTATAACCCAGATCCTTGTACTGGCCTAAAGTTACATCCGGTTTGATCGGACAAACAAAAGTCAATTCACATTTATCATCATCCAAATGATCGATCTTTAATTCCGGACGGTCGATCAGCTCAACTTTATGTTCAGCGATAGCTTTGACAAGTTCACCTTGGGCAAGGTCTTCCACAGCTTCAAGATAGACGCTCTCTTTAGCGATCTGTCTGGCTACAAGATTTCTTGGTGCCTGACCTTTGCGGAAACCTTTGATCTCCACCTTTTTAGCTAATTTCTTGAAAGCTTTATCTTGAGCACCTTTCCAAGTGTCATTGTCAATAGTAACCTTTATTTCAGCTTTTGCATTTTCTACTTTATTAAATACTGACATATAATCCTCCTATATAGCCTTATAATTATAGCAAATCTTAGTTTTATTTACTACCATAATAATTCATTTTATCACTCATTAAGCACTCATTCTTCTTCAAGATCAAGCAGTTTTTCCATCGTGATCCCCTGCCTTTTTAAATAAGCCGCTTTCCTTTCATCCAAAGAAAACATCTCGTAAAGATAAACGATGATGCTCATGGCTAACAGTTCGCCTTCATCTTCACTAAGACCCAGCGGCAGACTCATAAATGCCCTGTCGCTTATAAGTTCCATCGCCAGCTTATATAAAGCGGGATCTTTAAAGAGTTCTTCTTCAATGATCTTTACAGCTTTAAGATAACCATCCTGATAAATGGGCGGTTCGACATACTTCGGGATGAATTCTATCTCTAAGCCGTCTTTATTTACCATCAGCTTTTGATCGATGGCCTGTTCGATCAGTGAGTTGATGATCAAAACTTTAGCTCTTTTAAAGCCATCCGAGATCAGATATTCTTCGATAAGATCAAGATAATTGCGCAAGTTCAAAGAATCAAGATAGTTGGCGGCTATGAGCTGTTTATATTCACCATCAAAAAGATAAGACCTTAAAGTATCATCATCCAAAACGAATTCATTATGTCTAATCTTGTCTTTAAGAAGCAGATCATATTCCTGCAGTTTATCTTCAAGATCTTTAGGCACATAAGGCATCTTAAGTTCATCATCAACGATCATCTTAGCTTTTAAATAGTCGTTTTCAGCGATGAGTGCTTCGATCTTGGCAACAATTTCCTCATAATAGTTATTCATACTGTTATTATATCATGATATAATTAGTCAGTGAATTTATAAGTGAGAGGTCATAGTTATGTATAAGATCGGTTTTGACAATGCCAAATATATCAAGCTACAATCCAACAATATTCTAAAAAGGATCGCTAAATTCAACAAATTATATCTCGAGTTCGGCGGCAAGCTCTTTGATGACCACCATGCCTCAAGAGTGTTGCCGGGCTTTGAACCTGATTCCAAGATCAAGATGCTCAACATGATCAAAGATCGGGTCGAGATGATGTTAGTGATAAGCGCAGAACACATCGAAAAAAATAAAGTGCGGGGCGATTTAGGCATCACCTACTATCAGGATCTGATGCGTTTGATCGATGCCTTCAACGAAGCCGGACTCTATGTCGGAAGCGTCGTTATCACTCACTATAACAAGCAAACCGAAGCCCAGCGTTTAAAAAGAAAGCTGGAGCGCATCAATATCAAAGTAGCTTATCATTATCCTATCAACAACTACCCTAACGACGTCGATCTGATCCTTTCCAAAGACGGCTTTGGCAAAAACGATTACATCGAAACGACCAGGGACATTATCGTCGTCACAGCTCCAGGCCCGGGCAGCGGCAAGTTGGCGACCTGTCTATCGCAGATGTATCATGATAATCTCAAAGGCATCAAAGCCGGTTATGCCAAATTTGAAACCTTTCCGATCTGGAACCTGGATCTCAATCATCCGATCAATCTGGCTTATGAAGCAGCTACTGTCGATCTCAGCGATGTCAATATGATCGATCCTTTCCATTTGAATGCCTATAATGAAAAAGCCGTCAACTACAACCGTGATGTTGAGGCTTTCCCAGTCTTGAACGATCTTTTGGAAAAGATAAACGGCAAGTCGGTCTACCGCTCCCCTACCGATATGGGAGTAAACATGATCGGTTATTGCATTACCGATGATAAAGTATGCAGTGACGCTTCTAAAGAAGAGATCTTGAGAAGATATTTTGAAACGATGGTAGCGATCCGCAAAGAAGAGATCGGTGAAGATACCCTCAACAAACTCCAGCTGATCATGAAAAAGGCTAATATTACTCCCGATGATCGAAAAGTTGCCAAGGTCGCTCTTAAAAAAGAAAAAGAAACTCTCGGACCGGCAGTAGCGATCGAACTTCCTAACGGCAAGATCGTTACCGGCAAGACCAGCAAGCTTTTAGGAGCTTCAAGTGCAGCCTTATTAAATGCCCTTAAAGAAATAGCCTTCATTGATGATGTCAAACTTCTTTCAAGTCATATCATTGAACCTATCCAGACTTTAAAGACCAAATATTTAAAGGGGAACAACCCCCGTTTGCACACTGATGAGATCCTGATCGCTTTAGCCATCGAATCTCAGGAGTCGCAATTATGCAAAAAAGCCATGGATGCCTTAAATCTTCTGGGCGGCAGTGAAGTTCATTCCACTGTCATCCTGAGCGAAGTAGATATAAAGACTTTCAAGAAATTAGGCATGTACTTAACGATGGAGCCGGTCTATTCCACCAAGAAGTTATATCATAAACGCTGATCTTCATATTTTGCCCTTTTGCAGATAGCTGTAAAGGGGCATTTTTCACATTCCGGATTTTTGGCTTTGCAAAGATAGCGGCCAAAGAAGATAAAACGATGATGCATGATGCTCCAGGATTCTTTAGGGAGTTTCTTGCAAAGCTTCGCTTCGATCTTTAAGACATCGTCATCATATTTAGCCAGACCCAGTCTTTTGGCGACTCTGGCTACATGGGTATCAACAGCCATGGCTGGAAGGCCAAAACCGACGCTTAAGACGACATTGGCACTCTTGCGCCCGACACCATCTAAGGTCATCAGTTCTTTGCGGGTACTAGGGATCTTGCCGTCATAATCTTTAACGATCTTCTGGCTTAAAGCGATGATATTTTTAGCTTTGTTATGATATAGACCGACTGAAGCGATGATCTTTTCTACATCTTTTAAAGATGCCTTGGCCAAAGCATAGACATCAGGATATCTGGCAAAGAGGTCTTTTGTGACCATGTTTACTCTTGCATCGGTGGTCTGGGCGCTTAAAGTGACAGCTATGAGCAATTCATAGACATTGTGATGGATAAGTTCACAATGAGCATGAGGAAAAAGGGTCTTTAGACCCTCGATGATAAGATCAGTCCTGGCCATTTTTCAAGACCCTTTCAATATAACCCATATTGACTTTCTGATAGGCATCTGCCACTCTTAAGGCATCGATGACGCTCTTTTTATCATAGATCTTTAAAAGTTCACTTAATTTAGCCATCTCGGTACCGTTTAAAGGCCGACCGAACATCTCGTCAAAGATCTTAAAGACGTCTTCAAATGCTTCACAAGCCATCACTTCGATAGGAGTCTTAAAAAGCGGCGTCAGATCATAAGTGATGCCGTTTTGATCCATATCGATATTAAGATAGCCCTTGGCACTTAGACCATAGATCAGCTGATCGATCTTGGCATCATCCAAAGCCAGTTTATTTCTAAAGACATCGTAAGTCGGTTTGATGTGATGTTCGTTGCAGAAATCGATCAAAAGCGTGATCAGGACCTCGGTATGATTTAAAGAAAGATAATCAAGATTATCTAAGATCCAGTCCCGATGATCGCAATAGTTAGTTTCATACCATTGAGGCATTGCTTTCTCTCTCCTTTTTGATGAAGTTTTGACAATAAAGCGCACTGGTCTTAGCAGCGCTTAAAAGATATTCTTCATAAGTCATCTCGCTGCCCTTTTCGATCGTCACATCAGAAATGCCTCTGATGATGATAAAAGGGATCTTTAGAAAATGACAGGTCTGAGCGATCGCTCCGGCTTCCATCTCTACACAGGCGGCTGAAGGATATTCCGACAAGATCTCTTCAACATCCCTATCAAGATAGATAAAGCGGTCACCGGATACCATATCTTCAAAATAAGTCTTCTCATCTTTTAAAGCCTCAGCTATTTTAAGAAGTCTGGCATCAGCTTCATAAAGATGAGGATTGCCTTTTTTAAAACCAACTTCCCAACCCGGGGCCTTGGCATCGTATTGAGCGATCAGACGAGGGATGACGACATCATTGACTCTGATATGCTTTTTAAGCGAACCGGCACTGCCGATATTGATGATGAAACAAGGTTTAAAGTTTTGATGCAGGATCACTGCAGCGATCGTCGCTTGGACCTTGCCGACTCCCGACTTGCAAAGCACCACATCGCTTTCGCTAAGCCTGCCTTTATAAAATTCCATTCCTTCAATATTCAGTTTTTGAATATCAGTCATGAGTTCTTTGATGTCTTTGATCTCTTCATCTTGTGCTGCTATGATCCCGATCATTTCTTCTCTCCTATAAATAATACTTTTTCATCTTTAATAAAGTCTTCATAAACTTTCACTTCAAACTGCGAAGCTTTTAAAAGATCCCTGACTTTATCGATCGCAAAGACCTTCTGACAATGATTTTCCATAACGATACCTTCTTTTTCATAGAAGATAAAGTTTTCTAGAAGTTCATCCGTCATCTGATCAGCTAAAATAGTCCATTGATAGGCCACATCATCAATATAGCCTTCTTCGATATATTCTTCTTTGAATTCAGAAAGTCTTTGGGGATGATGCATATCAAAGATAAAGATGCCTCCTTCATTCAAATGTTCATAGACATTTTCAAACATCCTTTTCATCTCTTCATAATCGCTTAGATAATTGATACTGTCACATACACAAAGGATCATATCAAATTTATCATCAAGCTTGAAATCGATCATGTTCAAGATGAGATAAGGAAGATCATATCTTTTGACAGCTACACTTTGCATAGATTTGGAAATATCGCTGGCTAAGATCTGATAACCCTTTTCTTTTAAAATATTGGCTAAAGCGCCATTGCCGGAAGCCAGTTCCAGTATCTTTTTGGCAGGATAACTTTCAATATATTCAAGCCATAAAGAAAAGGCTTCATCATCTTCTAAAAGCTTCTCGTAATAATAAGACAGTCTTTCGTAATTGTCTAAAGTTTTAAGATTTTCTGATCTTTCCATAAACGCTCCAATGCATAGATCTCTCTTTCTTCTTTAAGAAAGATATGAACGACGACTTCATAAAGATCGATAAAAAGCCACTTGCCATCTTTAGAAGCATCATAACTCTTGATCGCATAACCGTATTTGCTGACTTCTTCCATGACACTATCCACTAGCGATGAAGCATGGCGGGCATTTCTGGCGCTGGCGATCACAAAATAATCCGTGACCGGATTTCTTTTTTCAAAGTCGATGACAACAATGTCTTCAGCCAATTTTTTATCTAATTCATCACAAACGATTTTTACAAGTTCATCCATTTTTACTCTTTACAAATTCCTTTACATCTTCTTTCAGTAAAGCAAACGCTTTATAGAGATCATCGTAAGCCAGTTCCAGCAGGTTATCATCTAATTTCCTAAGCGGTTCCCGCTTGTCAGCAATATAGATGATCATGGCCAGTTTGGCTTTAGATTTCCCATCCGTATGATGATATACGGCATTTAAAACTTCTTTATCATAATAGTTAAATTTCTCTTTGATAAAATATTTGGCACTGTAGCTATGCAAGATTGGTCTTGGTTTCTCACATTTATCCGGATCATAATATTTAAGATAACTGAGATGTTCATCATAAGAGAGATCTTTGGTTATATCATGCAAGATGCCGGCTAAATATGCCCTATGGACATCAAGATGGTGTTTTTTGGCCAAAGACATTGCCACCTTGGCTACGTTTAAAGAATGTTCAAAACGTTTATGAGAGATCAAAGAAGCTACAAGTTTTTCGATGGTCTCATCATGATGCTTGAAGATCTCTTTCTTTTCCTTTTTAGTCAGTTTATGAAAATTATCGATCGTCAGCATGGCAACTCAATCTTAGGTTCCTTGGCCTTTTTATATAAGATGATGACCCGGCCGATCGTCTTGACCACTTCACAATCAATAGTGCTGGCTATTTCAATAGCTGCTTCTCTTACTTCAACGCCAGCTGACTTTAAGATCGAAACCTTGACCAGTTCATTGACCCTGAGATAATCAGCGATCGCATTACATAAATTAAAAGACAGACCTTCCTTGCCGATCTGGAATACAGCTCTTTCTTTATTGGCTAGAGCCATCAGATATTTTTTTTGCTTGTTATTTAACATTACAACACCGACTTTCTAACATTTATTCTGATCCTTTGATCATGATGGATCTTGATCTTAGCGATATTTTTGAATCCGATGATACCCAGACCATCGATCTCAAATTCTAAAGACTTCCCCTTTAGATCATACTCGCTAAGATGATCAAAAGGCAAATACAAAGGCAAAGAGGAAAGATGTTTAGTTTGATAATCATCCCCTTTTTCAAGCTTGCTGCGATGGATCTTTAGACCATCAGCGATATAAAAGATGATTGAACCTTTTTCTTTTGGTAAGACATCGATTCTTAAAAGTCCTTCAATGAAGTAGCTTTGTTTGTCATAAAGCTGATAGACCAGAGGTTTGATGGTCTTTTTGATCGTGATGTCTTTTAACTTTTCTTCGCTTATAAAGACCCCGAGATTGTTTTCATCCAAAAGACCGGGCGTATCATAGAAAAGATGATCCTCTAAAGCCACTTCATTGATATTGAGTGTCGTTGAAGGATAATACGATACCGTCAGTTTAGTGCTTTCGAGCAGTTTATTGATGATGGTGCTCTTGCCGGCATTGACATTTCCCACAAACATCACTTCTTTGATAGACCATCTGTCTAAAGTTTCCATAAACAGTTTTTTAAAATAGACATCTTTATGATGAGTGATGAGGATGTCCAAGACCTTGGCGTCCTTAAACTTTTCACTTACCATCGTTTCTAAATATTCTTCGATCCGCCTGATATTGGTATTTTTAGGCAAGAGATCATACTTATTAAAGACTAAGATGATCTGACGCCCTTTTAAAGCCTCTAAAAGATCATCTTTAAAAGCTGCACTGACATTAAGAATATCTGTAATCAAAGCGACTGGCTTATCATGACTTTTGATAAGTTTGATCACATCGCCTCTTTTGATGTCGCTTCTAAGATCGATGACACTGTCGCCATAATGCATCAGTCTGAAACAGCGCTTACAGTAATCCTGATCTAAAGAATTGACATAACCCTTGGCTTTGGGATCTTGATCTTGCAGTATAACACCGCATCCTAAACATTTCTTCATTTCTTCACCCAATATTTAAACAACAGTCTTTCTATCTTACGGTTGAACTTGGTAGTAATGCTGTCTTTATCGATGATCGGCTTGACATAGATGCTATAGATGCCAGCCAGATTAGAGCCTAGGACATCTGTCAAAAGCTGATCACCCAGCGAGATGACTTCTTTGTTTGTGACACCAAGCCGTCTTAAAGCTTCCTTATAACCCTTGTTTAATGGCTTTAGGGCATAATAGACAAAATCGATATCATGACTATCGATAAAACCGCCGACCCGCTCTTGCGTATTGTTGGAAACGATCATCACTTTAAGACCGGCTTTTTTTAAAGAATCAATAAAACTTAATGCTTTAGCATTGATCTTTTTTTCATAGTAAGGAGCTAAAGTGTTGTCAAGATCTAAAAGAACAGCTTTAATGCCCTGTTTTTTAAAATGATCTATATCCAGATCTTCATATCTTTCTAACATCAATTTAGGTTTAAAAATCGACATGTATTTATTATATTGAGTTTACATCAAAAGTGCAATATCATAGAAACATGGAAATTAAAGCACTTATTTTTGATTTAGACGGAACGCTTTTCAATACGGAAGAGCTGTCTTATAAATGTTTTATAAAGGTCGCTGCTAAACACGATCTGACTTTGCCGAAAGACTTTTTTAAAAATATTACCGGTACTACCAAACCGAAAGCGATGGCATATTTTAAAAAAGAAGTCCCAGAGATGGTCGAATTATATGATGAAGTGAGAAAACTCATCACTGAAAAGATAAATGAATGTGCTCAAATCAAGGATTCTTTAGTCAAACCGGGCTTTTATGAACTGATGGAATATCTTGATGATCATCATTATCTAAAAGCGATCGCTTCTTCAAGCACTATCGAACATATCAAGACCATGTTGAAACAGCTGCATAAAGAATATCGCTTCGATGCATTGATCTCGGGCGAGATGATCAAAAGGTCCAAACCCTCGCCTGACATCTTTTTAAAGTGTGCTGAAGTTTTAAAAGTTGATATCAAAGACTGTCTGATCATCGAAGACAGCATCAACGGCATCAAAGCTGCCAGGGCTTCTGGTGCCAAGAATATCTTTATTGAAGATATGATCGCTTTTAATAAAGAAGAGTCCGGCTTCGTCGATACAAAACTGGACTCTTTAAAAGATGTGATAACTTATCTAGGCATCAAAGATATTTAACTGTTCATAGACTTCTTCTTTATCTTCTTTGGGGAAATCGACGATCTTGGCCTTGCTTAAAGTGTCGCTTTCGTTGATGATAAAATTGATGTCCTTTAATTTGAGCGGTTCAGAGAATGTCGCATCCATGCCCATGATGGCAATGTCTTTAGAAGAAAGCGTCAGGGTATCTTCATCATAGATCAACAGATCATCAAGGGAGCGGACCTTTAAAACTTTGCTGAGCAAAGTTTTTTTAGTCTTTAAAGGCTTGAACAGAAGTTTTCCTTTGGTGGCCCGGTTGGTATATGGTATATCGCTTATCTTGAGGCGTTTCATCTGATTGAAATTATTGATCAAAAGCAGATAGTCTTTATCATCATCATAAGTGATAAATCCGCTCACTTCATCACCTTTGCAGCTTATGGCAATTATGCCTTTAGACTTTAATGAAGTCGGCGAAACGACAGCTAAAGAATAGCGGTTATAATAACCATGGGCAGTAGTGACGATCACTTCCTCACCCTCATAAGTGATAAGAGCTTTGACAAGCTCATCGTCTTTGGCAAGGTTCATCGCCATGACGACCTTCGAATATCTTTGCAGCTTGAAGTCTGAAAGCGGGGTTTTTTTGATAAGACCGTTTTTAGATACCGTGGTTATAAAGGCATAACTGTTGAAATCTTTGACGATCAGGGCACTGACGATCTTTTCCTCCCCTTCGCTTTTGGCATAAGTACTGAAATGTTTGCCAAGATCCTTCCATTTAGCTTCTTCAACCTCATAAAGCGGTATGTAGGCATAGTTGCCCTTGTTGGTGAATAGCAGCAAGGTATCAAGGGTTTCGGCCTCGCCATAGGCGATGATGACATCCTTTTCCTTAAAGCCCGGCAGTTTGGCGTCACTGGCATTATAACTGCGTAAAGACACTCTTTTGATATAGCCGTCTTTGGAAACAGAAACCATGCAGGCTTCATTAGGGATCATGGAGATCCGATCGATGTTGATCTCTTCGATCTCATCTTCAATGACAGTACGTCTTGGCATTCCGTATATTTCCTTTACCTCTTTGAGTTCCTTGCTGATGACACTGATCAGCACTTCTTTAGAAGAAAGGATGGTATTCAGATAGTTGATATCTTTTAAAAGTTCAGCATATTCATCTTTCAAGACTTTGACATCGGTATTGGACAGACGGTAAAGCCTTAAAGAAACGATTGCTTCCGCTTGGGCTTCACTGAATAAGAAAGCTTCGATCAGCCGCTTTTTAGCATCCGCTTTATCTTTAGACATCCGGATCAGTTCGATGATGTCATCAATGATCGATAAAGCTTTGATAAGACCTTCAATGATATGCAGACGATCTTTCTTCTTGTCTAAAAGATATTTAGTACGGCGGATCACCACTTCCTGGCGATGTTCAATGAAGGCATCAAGACAATCACTCAAAGACATCAAAGTTGGACGATGATTGACGATGGCGATCATGTTGTAGTTATAGTTGATCTGCAGATCAGTGTTCTTATATAAGTAGTTTAAGATCAGATTGGCATCAGCATCTTTTTTAAGTTCGATGACGATCTTAAGACCATCTCTGCCCGATTCATCCCTGACATCGCTGATACCTTCAATATCTTTATTGATCCTGATCTCATCGATCTTTTTGACCATTTCTGATTTAGTTACTTCATAAGGTATTTCTTGAATGACGATCTCATTTCCTAAGCGTCCTTTGACGATCTCGCATTTAGAACGGACGACCACTTTGCCTTTGCCGGTTTTAAAGATATTGAGCAGATTCTCTTTGCCCTGCACGATACCGCCGGTAGGAAAATCCGGTCCTTTGACAAATTCAAAGAGTTCTTCGATCGTTGAATCAGGATGACTTAAACGATAGATCGTGGCATCGATGACTTCATTAAGGTTGTGGGGAGCGATATTGGTGGCATATCCTGAAGCGATACCGGTCGAACCGTTTACCAAAAGCAAGGGAAACCTGGTCGGCAGAACCGTCGGTTCCAATAAAGAGTCATCGTAGTTATTGGTAAACTCCACGGCATCTTTATCAATATCCGCTAAAAGCGTATCACAGACCTTGGCCAGACGGGCTTCGGTATAACGCATGGCGGCTGGCGGGTCATCGTCGATCGAACCGTTGTTGCCCTGCATATCGATAAGTGGTACATTCATCTTCCAGTCTTGAGAAAGACGAACGATCGCATCATAGACGCTGCTGTCGCCATGAGGATGATAATAACCGATGATATAACCGACAGCTTTAGCACTTTTGCGGTGCGGCTTTTCAAAGGTATTGCCGTCTTCATGCATGGCATAAAGGATCCTTCTTTGAACCGGCTTTAGACCATCTCGGGCATCAGGCAAAGCCCTTTCCTGAATGATGTACTTGGAATAGCGGCCAAAACGATCCGACATCAGTTCATCAAGAGAATATTCAATATGTTTTTCCTGTATTGGCGTTTTCTTCATCTTACATTACCCTATAATCTTCTTCCAGAGTGAAATCGATGTTCTCTTCGATCCATTCTCTTCTTAATTCCGGTTTATTGCCCATCAAGACCGAAACCCTCTTGTCACAGATCACTGGGTCATCGATCGTCACATTGACTAAGCTTCTTGTTGCAGGATTCATCGTCGTATCCCACAGTTCATCGGCATTCATTTCTCCAAGACCTTTAAAACGCTTGATCTCGCATTTTTGACCGTCTTTGAGCTTAGAGAGTTCGTTTTCATCATAAGCATAGAATACTTCTTTATTCTTTTTGACCATGTAAAGCGGCGGCATGGCGATATAGACATGTCCGCTGGCGATCAGTTCCCGCATGTACTGATAAAAGAAAGTCAAAAGCAGGATCTGGATATGGGCGCCATCAGTATCGGCATCGGTCATGATGATGATCTTGTCGTAATTGATGTCATCTAAATTAAAATCACTGCCTACACCAGCTCCGATCGCATGAATGATCGTATTGAGCTCTTCGTTTTTTTCAATATCAGCCAAAGAAGCCTTTTGAGTATTTAAGACTTTACCTCTTAAAGGCAAGATCGCCTGATATTTGGAATCACGGCCCTGTTTGGCACTGCCGCCGGCTGAATCACCCTCCACAAGGAATAGTTCCAGCTTGGTATGATCCTTGCTTTGGGCATTGGCTAATTTACCGCTTAAGACCTTTTCGGCTTTTTTGGAATTGTTTTTGCCTTTACGGGCTTCTTCTTTAGCCTTGCGGGCAGCTTCTCTGGCTTGAGCGGCCTTTTGGATCTTTTTGATGATCTTTAAAGAGAGTTCGCTGTTTTCTAAAAGCCAGTACATCAGATTCTCAGAAACGATATTTTCCACAGCATTTTTAGCTTCCGGGGTCCCTAACTTAGACTTGGTCTGACCTTCAAACTGCAACTTGTCTTCCGGGATAGATACTGAGATGATGCTGGTAAGACCTTCTCTGATGTCATTGCCTTCAAAATTCTTGTCTTTTTCTTTTAAAATACCGCATTCACGGGCATAATCATTGATCGTTTTAGTAAAAGCCGTCTTGTAGCCTACTTCATGAGTGCCGCCGTCTTTCGTTCTAACCAGATTCACAAAAGAAAAAACATTTTCCTGATAGGAATCGGTGTATTGGAAGGCAGCTTTGACTTCGATACCGTTATACATGTGATCAAAAGTGATCGGTTTATGCAAAGTATCACGGTCTTCGTTTAAATATTCAATAAAAGCTTTTAAACCGTCTTCATAATAGAATTCTTCTTTGCGGGCATTTTTTTCATCAATGACGATCATCTTGACACCAGCCAATAAAAAAGCTTCTTCCCTGATCCTTTCAACTATCGTCTGATAATTGAAGGTCGTCGTTTCAAAGATAGTTTTATCCGGTTTAAAGGTTACCTTAGAACCGGTCTTATTGGTAGGGCCAAGATCTTCAAGCTTGCTGACCCTTGTCCCGCCGTCCATAAAACGGATATGATATTTTCTTTTATTGGTACACACCTCAACATCGACCCATTCACTTAAGGCATTGACGACGCTGGCTCCGACACCATGCAGACCGCCCGAAGTCTTATAAGCTCCTTCTTCAAACTTGCCGCCGGCATGTAAGACAGTGAATATAACTTCTAAAGCCGACTTGCCGCTTTCATGTTTATCGACAGGCATACCACGCCCTTCATCGCTGACAGTGACAGAACCATCTTTATTTAAAGAAACGGTTATCACTTTACCATAACCGTTCAAAGCTTCATCGATGGCATTGTCAAGGATCTCCCATACCAGATGATGAAGTCCTCTGGCATCGACTGATCCGATATACATACCGGGTCTGACCCGGACTGCTTCTAATCCTTTTAATATCTTTATACTGCTTGCATCATATTTTTTTTCCATATTTTTACCTACAAAACATAAAAATTATATCATAAATCTCTAAATTTAGATAAAATAAATTATAGACAAGTGGAAAGGTGGTCTTGATATGCAGATCTTTATTATTTTGATATGGATAATCATTGGTTATATAATCGGTTCCATCCCCTGGGGCTTAATCATAGGCAAAGTCTTTTATAAAAAAGATATCCGCCAATACGGAAGCGGCAACTTAGGCGGCACCAATGCTGGTAGAGTCCTTGGCAAAAAAGCCGGGATAGCCGTCATAGTACTCGACGCTTTAAAGGCCCTTATCTTAATGGTCATTGCCCGTTTCATCTACCCTGAAGCCATCGCTTATACCGGGGCAGCAGTAATGGTCGGCCATTGTTTTCCATTATTCGCTAATTTCAAGGGCGGCAAAGGTGTAGCTTGTGCCTTTGGCTATCTTTTGGCTTTAGGCATCTTAGGAGTCAGCGACATCTGGTTTTGTTTCGTATATCCGATATTAGTATTTTTGCTGGTACTGGGATTATCCAAAATGGTTTCACTTTCCAGCATGGTATCACTAAGTGTTGCGGTGATCCTTTCGTTTTTGACTTCTGATGATCTCAAATTATCGATAGTGATGTTAGTGATGGTGGCCTTTATCATCTACCGGCATAAAGCCAATATTCAAAGGATCATCAATCACAAAGAGAATAAAGTTAGATGGATAAAATAAAACCGGTTGATTCCGGTTTATTTATTTGCTTTGCAATAAAGCGAGCAATTCATTTTTGACTTTGAACTGATCCCTTGCAGTGATATGAAAAGACAGACGATCACCGCTATGAATGATAGTATGGCCATCGGCGATAAAACTCTTGCCGTATCTTTCGATCTTGATGATGCGGGCTTCCTTGGGCCAGTTTATCTCAGCGACCTTCTTATCGCTGACAAGACTTTGATACTCAACAGTCATCTCTAATAATTCAACATCTTTTAAAGATCTGAGCTCTTCCGGTTCATATTTTTCTAAAAGACTTTCATATATAGGCGGACATTTGAAATATTCAGCTACGATATATGAACTGATCGAACACAGCAATAAAGGCAAAAGATTGGCCAGGCTGCCGGTCATTTCAAAGATCAGGATGATGCCGGTGATCGGAGCTCTGACGATCGCTGTGAAAAAAGCCGCCATGGCTAAAATGACAAAATGGAAAAAGAACGCTTCATCCAAAAGACCAGCCTTGATCATGATTAAAGCGAATATCGCTCCAAATAAAGAGCCTTCGACAAGGAGCGGGAAAAAGATACCGCCTGGCGCTCCGCTGCCAAAAGAGATAAATGAAAAGAAAAATTTAACTGTCAAAAGTACTATCAATAAGGATAAAGAAGTGCTTGGATCAATAAATTCCAATAAATGATGGCCGCCGCCAAGCACTTCCGGCATGACCCTAAGCAAGATGATGCTTAACACCAATGGGATATAGATACGCGATTCAGTTGAAACTTTGGCAAGCAGTTTTTGAAAAAACAGCGTGCCGTTATTATAAAAGACCCCAAGCATTCCAATGAGGATACCTAAAAGAATGATCAAAGGATAATAGATTAAAGATATATTATCCTTAAGCACAAAAGAAAAAGTCGGAGTAAAACCGAATACGTAGGAAGCTATAAAGTCAGCACTTACCGAGGCAGCCATAACAGTGATCAAGACCTTGGTACTAAAACTGTGATGCAGTTCTTCAAGGCAAAACATGACGCCCGAAAGCGGTGCGCTGAAAGCTCCGCTGAGCCCGGCAGCTGAACCGGACATTAAAAGCAATTCATCATCCAAAAGTTTAAAGCGTTTGCCTAAAAGTTTTGCACCCATGGCTCCAAGCTGAATACTTGGACCCTCTCTTCCTAAAGAAAGGCCGCCCAAAGAGCTTAAGATACCGCCAAAGAATTTATAGATGAGTACCTTTAAAGGGTCAGAATCGATCATCTTGCCTAATTCGGCTTCGATCTGCGGGATGCCGCTGCCGCTGATCAGTCTTTCTTTCTTAATAAAATAATTAAGCAAAAGTCCAACGACAATGATGATCATGATATAAATTACCAAACTGAGCGGTTCTGTTTCGACTATGTCACTGATTTCTAGTAAAATCCCCTCAATAAGTCCTAAAAGAAAGCGATAAAAAACGACAATAGTCCCGCTGAAAAGGCCGACGATGATAGCGCTGATCAAAAGTTTAAGATCAAGATGTCTAAAGTTAGAAGACATGTTCTTAAGCTATCTCCCAGATAACTCTGATGGAATCTTCAAAAGTCAGATCGTCAGCGTTTATATCGATGTCATAAGCACCTGAAGCTTTATCATCAGCACTTAAATTGCGGGAAAAAGCTTTAATGGGATGCAAGATATAATTATCAAGACCATTAAAATCATGGGAGATGCTGATGATGCCTTTTAAAGTGACTTTGCTTGCATCTGCTAAAACTTTAGCCTGTCTTAAGGCATCTTCGTAGGCTGATTTTAAAAGTTCATCTTTGATCTTTTCTTTATCTTTAAGAGAATAGGAAAAAGATGACTCAAAGGATCGCTCGCAATTAGCGATAAGATATAAAACTTTGCCTAATAAACGATTATCGTTATTAAAACTGATATGTAATTGATGATGATAAGAATAACCGATAAATCTTTTATGATATTCATTGTTTTCATCACGGTAGTTTTCATATTCAGTAGTGATGGAAAAGGCATCACTTAAAAGATCCTTAGGATCAAGATCAGCCTTGGGCAAGAGTTCCTTAAGTTCATTTAAGGCCTTGAGAGATTCTTCAGCAGTCAATTCAAAATCATTAAAAGTATCAGATACAGAAAGATGCAGATCGATAAGATCAGGTCTTAAAGAAAACTTCCCTTTCCCTGTTGCACATATCGTTTTATTCATAATCCCCATACCTCCTTTGATAATTATATATAAAAATATTAAAAAAGCCATCCCTCAGGACAGCTTGTCTGATCCGGCGGCGTGCTTGATTCACATTTCTGCTATGCTTGCCGATGAAGTGC
>CALVFL010000041.1 GCA_944326825.1 uncultured Erysipelotrichaceae bacterium | reverse complement strand
TACCAGAAGGTGCCAGACAAATAGCTCCCCGTCCGATCGAAGAAGTAGCTAAATCCCTTACCTTCTCGATCAATCCTGGTGCTTTATTAGTCTATGGAGTAACAGCCGGCAGTGCTATTGATGATTCGATGATCGCTAAAGCTAAAAAAGCCTGTGATACCCCTGTCTTTGCTTCTAACGGTGTAAGAGCCGAAACTGTCAAAGATACCCTGTCGATAGCTGATGGCTGTGTTGTCGGTACCTGGTTAAAGGTAGACGGCAAATTCTATAATGAGGTAGATCCTCAAAGAGTTAAAGAACTCATGAAGAATGCTCGTGAAGCACGTTAAGTAAAACCCCTTATTCTTTTAATAATTATAGTTTAAAGCCTACTGGTTATTGTATAATCAAGTGGGCTTTATTGTTTAATGAACGTTATGAAAAAAGCAGGAACTTTATTAACAGTTTTATCCGGTATTATTTTTGGTATAGTGCCGCTATTGGTATCTATCGTTTATTCTTATGGCTTTAATGCGATAAATGTCGGTTTTTACCGTTATTTGCTGGCAATACCGTTTTTATATGCCATGGTAAGATTTAAAAAACGATCATTTAAAGTAGCTAAGATCGATATGTTTCATATCATTATCATCGCTACGATCGGCAATACGATCACTTCGTTATTGCTTAATCTGTCTTACACTTACATATCTATAGGCATGGCAACGACCTTGCATTTTATGTATCCTTTATTTGTCAGTCTGATGTGTGTATTCATCTATAAAGATAAACTGACAAAGACCAAGATAATCAGTCTGATCATAGCTTTGATCGGTGTATTCATGTTTATTGACCTTTCTAAGAGAAGCGGGATTACCGGCATGCTCATGGCTTTGATCTCAGGTGTCAGCTATGCTTTTTACATGGTCTATATGGATAAGAGCAGACTGATGAATTATTATGATCCTCTAGTTATATCTTTCTGGCTGAATCTCATCACGACGATCAATTTCGGTATTATCTGTTTACTAAGCAATAACTTTGTCTTTACTTTGGATCTTATCGGCAATATGTATTTGATATTCATCGCTTTATTAAGTCAGATCTTTGCGGTATTGTTTTTGCAGATCGGAATCAAATATATCGGATCAGGCAATGCGGCAATGTATAGCTTGTTTGAGCCGCTGACAAGTACGATCGTCGGCATCATCTTCTTACATGACAGTATCACAGTCTTTAAAGTCATCGGCAGTATTTTGATCATTGTGGCCGTGTATCTTTTATCTATTGCCAATAAGAAAAAGATCTAGAAACAATATATCGTTGTAATTTTTGGCATATCTACACATTATTCGTTGTAAAAAGTGGCATATATAGCCAAAATATCGTTGTAATTTTTGGCATAGAATGATTTATTGATGGTATATCATATAGTGGAGGTGCGGAATATGTACCGAATTGCGATCGATAAATTATATAAATGGAAAAACAGCAAGCGCCGCAAGCCGTTGATCATTGAAGGTGCAAGACAAGTCGGTAAAACCTGGCTGATGAAGGAGTTTGGCAGGCAGGCTTATGACAATGTTGCCTATATAAACTTTGACTCTAATCCAAGGATGAAAGATTTATTTGCATCTGACCTGAATACAGATCGTCTGATCATGGGTTTAGAATTATATGTTGGACATAAGATCGATCCAAAGAAGACCCTTTTGATTTTTGACGAGGTCCAAGAGGTGCCAAGAGCACTTACTTCTCTTAAATATTTTTATGAAAACGCCCCGCAGTATCACATTATATGTGCTGGCTCTTTTTTAGGGATCGCTTTGCATCAAGGCACTTCATTTCCTGTCGGCAAGGTCGATTTTTTAAAACTCTATCCCCTTTCTTTTAGCGAGTTTTTAATGGCAACGGGCAACGAACGTTTTAGAGATCTTTTAAAAAGCCGGGATTATAGAATGATCACAACTTTTAAGCGAACTTATATCGACGCCTTGAAACAATACTATTTTATCGGCGGTATGCCGGAAGCGGTTCAAAGCTTTATTGATGATCAAGACTTTAAGGAGGTTCGTGCGATCCAAAGCAGGATCCTGGCAGCATACGAACAAGACTTTTCAAAACATGCACCTAATGAACTTGCCCCTAAGATCCGTATGCTTTGGAACAGCATCCCTTCACAGCTTGCTAAAGAGAATAAGAAGTTTATCTGTAGCCTTATTCGTGAAGGAGCGAGGGCAAGAGAATATGAAACAGCGATCATGTGGCTTTCCGATTGCGGTCTGATACATAAAATCAGTCGAGTAAATGCAGCAGGCTTTCCTTTAAAAGCTTACGAAGATTTGAAAGCCTTTAAACTTTTTATGGTCGATGTGGGACTTTTTGCGTGTATGGTGGGAGTTTCTGAACAGGTGCTGCTTGATGGAAGCAGTCTTTTTGTCGAATTTAAAGGAGCTTTAAGCGAACAATACGTTTGCCAGCAATTAAAGACGATCGAAGATCTGGGTGTTTATTATTATACTAATGACAGAGGATCTTGCGAGATCGATTTTGTCGCTGCTGCCAAAGATAAGGTCGTTCCTGTCGAAGTTAAAGCCGAAATCAATCTTAAAGCCAAGAGTTTAAAAACTTTTCAGGAAAAATATGATCCAAAGCTGTCCATTCGTGTTTCGCTGGCTGATTATAAAAAAGAAGATAGACTTTTGAATCTTCCGCTGTACGCTATCGAAAATATCGAAGCTGAATGCATTGATCAGTGAAATAAGTGCTTTATGTGTTTGATCGTGCTTTTTGAATGATGCCTGATCGGCTGTTTTAGACAGCCGGCAAGTATTGCAAAAAGCTAATAAAAAAGAATAAATAAATGATAGAATATAGGCAGGAGGATTAGATTGATGGATGTTAATGTTAGATATTTTCTAAGTATGAATTCAGATGTGGAAAAAAGAAACGAAGATAATTTTGTATTCTTGAAAAAGATCGGTGATAAAGCCGGTATTACTTTCCATACTGATGACAAGGTTGATGGAGCACCGACTGTCGTATTTGTTGGCGGCGGCGGTGTAGAAGGAAACTTCAAAAGAGCCTTGCCGGAGCTTAAAGATCCGATCGTCATTTTGACAAGCGGCGAAAACAACTCTTTGGCTGCTTCGATGGAGATCTTGTCTTATTTGAAAAATGAAGGCCGCAAAGGACTTATCTTGCACGGCAGTGAAGATGATATGGCCAGAAGATTAAAAAA
Source organism: uncultured Erysipelotrichaceae bacterium (assembly GCA_944326825.1). Taxonomy (GTDB): domain Bacteria; phylum Bacillota_I; class Bacilli_A; order Erysipelotrichales; family Erysipelotrichaceae; genus JAHHTG01. The sequence continues at coordinate 5,198 of CALVFL010000041.1, read as the reverse complement.
TATTACGGCTGCCCTGAAAGCTATCAACAGAGTAAACGGTATGCGTTTAGGTCAGATCGGTAAACCTTCCGACTGGCTGATCTCATCTGATGTTGATGCCAAGGTACTTAAAGAAGCCTGCGGCATGGAGATCGTAGATGTAAGCATCGATGACTTCTTTGAAGAAGTAAACAAGATGACTTATGAAGATAACGAATATACTTTAGATCTTAAAAAACATGAATTTGATAAAGATGAATTAGAAAAGGCTTTATGCATCTATGGTGCTTTGAAAAGACTTAAAGAAAGATACAGCTTAGATGCCATGACTGTCCGCTGCTTCGATCTTTTAAAACCATTCAAGAATACCGGCTGTCTTGGTTTAGCCATTTTGAATGCTGAAGGTATCTATGGCGGATGTGAAGGCGATATGCAATCACTTATCTCGATGGTCATCTTAGGTGAAGTAAGCTCTCAGCCGGTCTTCATGTGTAACCCGAGCCGCATCAATTCTAAAGATAATGATATTATCCTGGCTCATTGCACACTGCCGGTCAATATGCCGACCAAGTATTGCTTGATGACGCACTATGAATCAGGACTTGGCGTTGCACTAAGAGGACATATCGCTGAAGGTGATGCCACTATCTTCAAGTGCAGCAAGGATCTTTCAAGACACTTCCTTGAAAAAGGTGAAATAACCAAAAACCTTGAAGAAGAAGCATTATGCCGTACTCAGATCGTCTTGCATTTAGATCATGGCATGGATTACTTTACTACTCGTCCGATCGGAAACCACATGACGGTAGTAAACGGCGACTACAAAGAAGCCGTTGAAGAATTCTTCAATCTGTTAGCTAAATAATTTGATAAAGGGCTTGAAGATCTGTTTCTTTAAGCTCTTTTATTATTTGAACAGCCTGTTTCTTCGTTGCAATAATCTTTAAAACAGTTATCATTTAATTATGAGAAAAAGAAGACTTGATAAAGACAGGATGTTGATGCGTCTTTTATTATTCGTACTTATCGTATTTATCGGCCTCTTTTTATTTATGTCAAATCTTAGACCTAATTATAATGTGATCATCAGCTCTCCACTTGCCGACATCCCTTCTAACAATATCGACCCTTCTAAGATCAAGGGTGATTTACTGAAGACCTATGAAGATGAAAACTATTATTCATTAAACGGTATCGATGTATCAGAACATCAGGGGGAAATAGATTTTAGTACCCTTAAAGATCAGGGGATCGAGTTTGTTTATTTGCGTTTAGGCTATCGCTCTTATGGGGATGGGTCACTGCATCTTGATGCCTGTTTTGAAGAAAACTATCAAAAAGCCAAAGAAGCTGGTCTTATGATCGGTGTCTACTTCTTTTCACAGGCCATAAATGAAAAGGAAGCTATTGACGAAGCCTATTTTGTCAAAGATAATCTAAAAGGCAAGAGTATTGATCTTCATGTCGTTTATGATCTTGAAGATATCAGTTATGATACATCAAGGATGAGTGATACATCTAAAGAAGTCAGAGTGAATAATGCCATGTCTTTTGCCGCTAAGATCAAAGATTTAGGCTATGAGCCGATGATCTATACCAATCTTCATTGGACTTATGAATATTACGATCTTAGTTATATACTTAATTATCCGATCTGGTATGCCCAATACAACGCTTATCCTGAAAACTATTTCCCCATCAAGATCTGGCAGTACAGTGAAAGCGGCGTACTGGAGGGGATCGATACTAAAGTTGATCTTAATATGATGCTGGTGGAAAAATGATCAATTATCTAATCTTCGCTATTCTTTTTTTGATCTTAGCGATCATCTATTCAGTTATCTTAAAGATGTTAAAGGCAGCAGCTTTCTACGATGAACTCATCAAAGCTCATGACAGACTGTTTGCTTCTTTTAGCCGTTGTCATGATCATATCCTAAAGAATTATCAAGACATGGAAACTTTAGAATATATCAGTTATATCTTAGATAAAAAAGATCTTAAAGAACGTTTTGCTGCCGAGATGGCTATCGCCGATATCGATGATGAAGTCTTAAAGTTTAAAGAAGAATTCCAAGAGTATTATGATCTGTATTTAAAAAGTTTAGATGCTTATAAAAAAGAGGTCTTAAAAAGACCGCTTATCTATAAACTGTTAAATTATCCTGAATATGACGATTATCAAAATAAAGAGGTTCAATAGCGCTTCATTGCTTTTTGAGCCTCTTTTTGCATAGTCTTGATCCTGGCGTCTTCTCTTTTATCATAGAGGTTTTTACCTTTGGCTAAAGCTATTTCTAACTTAGCTTTGCCATTATTTAGATAAAGACGCAGCGGGATAACGGTATAGCCACCAAGCTTAGTCTTGTTGATGAGTTTGATGATCTCGCTTTTATGAAGCAAAAGCTTGCGATCTCTTGTTTCATCATGATTAAAACGATTCCCTTCTTTATAAACAGCGATATGCATACCTTTGATAAAGGCTTCGCCTTTGATAAAAGAAACATAGGAATCTTTAAGCTGTACTTTGCCTTTGCGGATCGACTTGATCTCAGTTCCGACTAACGACAATCCGGCTTCATACTTATCTTCGATAAAATAATCGTGATAAGCTTTTTTATTTACTGCTATATCTTTCATAATAATTCAAAATCGATCGTCATTTTATTAAGATCGACATGTTTGACCTTTACTTTGACTTCATCAAACATTTTGTACGATCTGTCATCATTATATAATAAACGATGTTTTTCATCATAGTTAAAGTTGCCGTTAAGGGTACTGATATGGACAAGACCTTCAATGGTATTTTCTAATTTGACAAAAAAGCCGAATGATACCACACCGGAGATGATGCCTGCATAGACTTTACCGATCTTATCAGCCATGAATTCACACATCTTGAGATCCATAATATCTCTTTCGACTCTCACGGCTCTTTTTTCATTGTCTGAAGATCTTAAAGCGATCTTTTCGTTATCCTTTTGATCTTTATCAAGATCGCCATAACAACGCTTAACGACATATTTTTTAACCATGCGATGAACGATCAAGTCAGGGTATCTTCTGATCGGCGAAGTGAAATGACAGTAGTTTTCAAGGCCTAAAGCGAAGTGGCCTTTGGAATCGGCTTCATAGATCGCTTTAGCCATCGATCTTAACAGAAGTTCGCTGACGATCGCTTCATAAGGGGTGTTTTCATAATGTTTTAAGCATTCTTTTAATTGATTGAGATGGATGTTGTACTTGTCGCCTTTGAATTTATAGCCGATCTCACTCATATACTCTAAAAAGTCAATGATCCGCTCTTCTTTGGGTTTAGGGTGATTGCGGTAGACCATCGGATAATCAAGATAGCGCATATAGGTGGCAATCGTTTCATTGGCCAGGATCATAAAATCTTCAATGATCCTTTCACTCTTGCCCCGCTTGTTAAGTACGACATCGACAACTTTATCTTTTTTTATGATCAGTTTGGCTTCATCGTCTTCAAAATGTAAAGAGTCACGCTTTTTACGAAGGATCTTGGCCAGATCTTCCATTTCAAAAAGCATCTCTTTCAGTTCAGGATCATCTAGTGTACCATCTAAGATCATATTGGCTTTATTATAAGTCAGACGTCTTTTGGACTTGATGATGGCTTCATCGATCGAAGAATCCAAAACTTCACCATGCGGATCGATCAGAACATTTAGAGCTAACGCCAGCCGATATTCACCCTCTTTTAAAGAACACAGTTCATTGGACAATTCAAACGGCAGCATCGGAATGACTTTATTGGCATAATAGATGGAAGTGCCTCTATGATAAGCCTCTTTATCAACAGCTGAACCCTTGGCGACATAATTTGAAACATCGGCGATCGCTACTATCAGACGATAGTTATCTTCGATTTTTTCAACACCTACGGCATCATCAAAATCTTTGGCGTCATCGCCATCGATCGTGATGATGAGTTTATCGCTTAGATCCAAGCGGTCAGGATGATCTTTCGGTCTTACATTCAGATCGTAATTCTTGACTTCATTTAAGACCGTAGCCGAGAATTCCATAGGGACATCAGCGCTGTATAAGATAGAAAGTTCTCTGATCTTAGGATCAAAGGCACTGCCGATAATGCTTTCAAGTTTGCATAATTTACGTTTATAGTCGATGATGACCGCTCTGATCTTGGTGTGATTACTGAGTTTATATCTGTTTAAATCAACTACTTTAAAGTCTTTAAGCAAAGGATCATCGCTGAAGAAATAAAAATCATGGCGTCTTTTGATGATCGTACCGACGATATAAATAATGTTATGTTTTAAGATCTTTAATACTTTGGCTTTATTCTTATAGACAGTATAGATGACATTATCATCTTTAAGCAGTCTTTCATTGCATGATGCCTCTATCTCGCCAAACCTTGGATCATCGATATAGGGGATGCCGTTTCTTTTAATAAAGACATCATTTACGAAGTAGCATTTATTATCGATAAAATGATAGATATTATGCTCATCTGAAAAGATGATGTTTTCATCTTCGAGTTTGTTTAAAAGTTTTGTAAGTGTGATAAAGTCTTCAGCAGAAGTTATGGCCAGTTTGGTCTTGATCGTATTGATGTCAAGATCTTGACTTGTTTCAAATAGTTTTAACAGTTTATCCTGCATAAAAACAAAAAGGGTTTTGATTACCCTTAATCTGTAAGACGAATAACGATTACTAAGACAAAGAAGAGAATTCCCATGACCATCGTCATATTGGAAATTACTTTCTGAGGTCCACGTTCTTTGGTATTAGCGAATAAGCCAAGATCATTTGAACCGGTAAAGGCGCTTAGTCCGTCTGATTTTCCGCCCTGTAATAAAGATAATACGATCAATATTCCTGCTACGACCAATAATAGTATATCCATAATCTCACCTCTAGTGCCTATTTATTCTACTAGTTTTAGATAAAGTAGTCAAATATGACCTCATTTTTTTAAATTAGGGGCTGAAAGATAGAGTTTTTGAGTTATACTTTAGTCATTATATGGAGCTAACTATATAAAATTCAAGTACTTTTTGAAATATAAAGGCTTGATATATAGAAGCTTATAGATTTGTTTTTTGAAATTGTGAATAGTGGCGGACTGACTTTAATCTAAAAGTAAAGGATCAAATCTTTGATTGGTCTTTAAAAGATGAAAGATGACTCTTAAAAGCTTTCTTACACAATGCCCCTGGGCACAGCGG
>CALVFL010000040.1 GCA_944326825.1 uncultured Erysipelotrichaceae bacterium | reverse complement strand
TTCTTTTTGACGGGAATTGATCATATAGATACTGCTGATTATAAGCATGATCACGCAGAAGACAAGGATAGCCAAGATAGAAGAGTCAAGATTGTTTCTTAAAGCTTTAAAGGGTTCGATGATGTTGCTGATGTCATTGCTTTCATCACTGAGTTCAAAATGCAGCCGCTCATATTTTACACCGCCTTCCAAAGCAAATTTAGAAGCGAACATATCTTCAGCCTTTTTTATAAAATTCTCTGCTGCATAGGGATTGGTTAATTCAAATGATGCCTGATATATTCCGAAATTGTTATAGTTGATCAATAGATCATAAACCGTAAAACTCTCATCAGGAGATTTTCCTTTTATCTCTTGGAGCAGTTCAGGTGTCGGATAGGAGGTATAAGCTTCAAGATATTCTTCAAGATAGGTCTTGGCCAATTCATCTGACATTATCATTTTCGATAAGTAACCGTAGTTATTATCATCAAAGATGCCCTTGACTTTTACTTTAAATTCCCCTAAATCAAAGACGTTGCCGGAGGCATCAAAAAAGGTCAAAGGAATACTTATCTCATCGCCGACTTTCGGGGTATAGTAAGAATCCGTTTTTTGATCATAGAGGTACATCTCATTGATGATGACATTATTGGCAGTACTGTCGCTTTCATCAAGGTTTTCGCCTTCGATCATATAGCGGTCATAGTCATCGATCTGCTTTGGGTCAAGCCCCTCCATACGAAAAGAGAGATAAGAACCATCATCAGTTTTCCATAAGGGATTTAGATAATAAGTCAAAGTGTAATCTTTAACTTCTGAAAATTCTTTGATCTCATTCAAAGCTTCCACTGTGGCCAGAATACTTTGATTATAATGATCATCGTCAATAGAAACGATCACCCTAACATCCGGATCGTTTATAAACTCTAAATCGCCCCTTAATTCATAAGTGACCGGGGTACTCATCTGCATATTCTGATATAAAGTATTTTGGGAATTGCGGATATTGATGGAAGTAAAGATGACAAAGGCCATGACGAAAATGATCGAAGCGTTGAAGATCAGTTTTAAAGGATTGTTTCTAAGATAGTTTAAGGCATACTTTAAAAGTTTCATAAAACTACTCCTTTTCTCCCATCAAGAGGGTCGCTTTCGGATCAAGTTTTCTCATCTTGAAATAACTGATGATAAAGGCCAGGATGCTGACCCCATACCACATTAAGATCAAAATGGCGTAATCATTCAGACCAAAATCGATCATAAACTTTTTCATAAGCGTACCAGTGCCGGTATTGTCATAAAAGCCAGGATTGTATTCACCGCTTAGGATCTTCATGATCTGATAAGAGAATTCATTTTCAGCATAATACTTTGTAAAGATGGTGCTGACCCCTAAGGCTAAAGTGATCGGTAAAACACTCACTAACAGGAATTCACCAAACATCATCAGATTGAGTTTGATTTTATTTAGACCCAAGGCATTCATGACTCCGATGTCTTTTTTATTGGCATTGATATTAAAGACGTTGACTAGGATCAATGTCATCAAAGTCATGATCAAAAGGATGCTGTTTAAGATCATGAAGATAAAACTGTTGGATTCACTCATCGTAATGGCATCGGCATAATCATCTAAACTGCTGACATAAGTATAAGGTGTACCGTCAGGATCAATGGCACTGATAGCTTTGATGTCAGGGGTTATCTCTTTTAAGATAGTTGTCATTTCATCATGCTTTCCGACATTGAACAGTAACGGTTTAATGCCCATAAGTTCACCATTTTGATAATAATCGTTTTCTTTGCTGGCGCTTTCGCTAAGTGCCTTATAATAATCAGAAGCTATCATTTCTAATGTCTTGGCTGGTATATAAACATTGCGGTAAAGCGATGTACCTTCAAAACCGCTGATGCCATCATGAAAACCGATGATCTCAAACTCGTAGCTCTTTTTGACATCGCCGAATTCAAAACTGATATTAAAAGTATCGGCCAGTGAAAGCTCGCTGTCTACCCCATCGTTTTTGGCCATCGCTCCAAAATCCGGCACGATCGCTTTAAAAGTACCCTTTTTAAGATCTTCGTCACTAAAGTTGCTGCCGTCAATGATCCTCATAAAATGGTCTTTCAGATCAGAGAATTCCTGACTTCGTACACCGATCAGCTGAGGAATGACATCAGTTTCAGTAGGAAAGCTGGCTTCATCATTCAAGATCTTTTCAAGGTATTCCAAACGCTCTTTGGCTTCTTCTTTTGTATCGCCAAGCGGCATTTCACTATCAAAACGGTTTGCATCCTGAGAGATCTTATCTAATACATAATAACCCTCAGGTACATAAGGAAGATAAAGACAGGAATATTCCTCTTTATCGTCAGCGATCAGACAGGTATTTAAAGAGCTGCTGTACATAAAGGTTTCATAATCGGCATAATCGATCCCTTTTAAGTTTTTGATCTTTTCAAAGAGTTTTAAATAAGCTTCCTTTTCTTCGTTATGCTTATCGATATGGATGAGATGAGTCGTATTCAGATCGCCGGTGATATAAAAATATAGATCTGTATCGCCTTCGATCATTTCAGCTAACTTGGTATTGGCGGAAGTCATCATCTGCGATATAAAAAGCAAAGAGGCCAAAATGAAAAATATCGTCATCTGCAACACTGTCCTAAGTTTATGATAGAAGAGCTTTTTAAACAGATATTTCATTTTAAAGCCTCGTTATTTTAAAGATTTTCTTTTGAAATTTCTCTTAGATTCTTATTCTTCGTATCGACCTCATAGATGATATCGCTCACTTTGGCGATATGCTTATTATGAGTTACAACGATGATACACTTGTCAAAACGGTGAGCCAGTTTGATAAACAGTTCAACAATACGGTCAGAAGTATCTTCATCTAAGTTGCCGGTCGGCTCATCAGCCAGGATCAAAGGCGGATTGGCACTGATGGCTCTGGCTAAAGCGATCCTTTGCACCTCCCCTCCTGACAGACGGGTAATGACTCTTTTAGTCTTGGATTCGTCGATGCCGACTGTCTTTAAAAGCGCTAAGATATCTTTGCGGCTTCTTTTAGACTTGGCAATATCCAGAGCAAGTTCAATATTCTCAACGGCATTGAGATAGGGAATGAGGTTATAATTTTGAAAGACAAAACCTAAAGAAGTCTTGCGGTATTCATCCATATCTTCATAGATGCTTTTGCCATCAAGCAATACATCGCCGCCTTTAGGTCTATCAAGAGCTCCCAATAAAGAAAGCAGAGTCGTTTTGCCGCTCCCGCTTTCACCGACGATAGTATAAAAGATGCCCGACTTAAATGTAACATTCAGATCTTTAAAGATGTAACGGTTATGATCCCCATCAACATAGTAATATTCTAAATTCTTAACGCTCAGTTCCATATAAACCTCCTAACTGTTCAAAAACGTTCGATAATCATTCTTCTTTTGAGTAAAGAAAGATAATAGAGAAGCAATAGTGACAAGGATGAGGATGATAAGCAAAGTGATGAAGTAATCAGTTATCTGGATATTTAAGATATTA
>CALVFL010000039.1 GCA_944326825.1 uncultured Erysipelotrichaceae bacterium | reverse complement strand
ACATTCACATATTTCAATATACAAATCCAAATGACCTTAATCAACCAAGGTCACTAAACATAAGGTTGATGGAAAGGATATGTATATTCTGATAACTCCTTAGATGAGTCAATTAGAATATACCAGGGTAGAGTATGGCTATAAATACAGAGATTATTAAGATGTGGACATTTTCGATGAAATCGAATCCGGAGAAAGAAATTTTAAGTGTGTTATTGCCGGAAGAAAAGATACTGGCTTGTTACAAGACGGTAAGAGATCAAGCTGCCTTGACAAATAAGAGAATCATAATCATGGATAAGCAAGGAATAACCGGCAAGAAAATAGAGGTATATTCTTTGCCTTATCGCTCTATAGATATGTGGTCATCTGAAAATCAAGGGCAATTATTTGATATTAATTCCGAATTGGAACTGTGGACCAAAGCTGGACATTTTAAAATTAATTTAAGTCCAAAGTGTGATATAAGAGAATTTGATAGAATACTAGGCAATGCAATTTTGGATAAATAGCTAATCTTATAATGGGAAGGTGATACACATGAAAAGAATAATAATTATATCAATTTGTTTAATGATTTTACTCACATCATCGGGATGTGGTAAAAAAGACAACGCTACGCCACCAAAAGAAAACAGTATTTCAAATATTATCGTTTTTCCAGAACAAGGAACACTTGATGTTGTTTTTGACTACGACGATACTTTTAAGGCGGATGTTGATGATTTTTCAGAAGAATATTTTGAAGATTATAAAAACGAAATTAAAAAACTTGGTTTTGATTACGATATTTTAGAAGATAGTATCGATGAATACGTTGCTTATAATGATGAAGGATATTTGATTGATCTTTATTTATATTCTGACGATACTTTAAGTATAGGCCTTGATGCACCTATTGAATTCGGTGCTTTAAATTGGCCGACTAGTGATTTAGCAGCTTTATTACCAATTCCTGAATCAAATATTGGAAAAACAGAATGGGAGAATTCTGATGGATTTGTAATATATGTTGGGGACATTACACCAGAGGAATATGCTGATTATGTTGATGAGTGTAGTCAAAAAGGATTTGATGTAGATTATAATAAAGGCGATGATTTTTATTATGCAGATAATGCTTCTGGCGTGAGTGTTGACTTGCGCTACGAAGGATTTAACACGATGTTTGTACGAGTTGATGCTCCAGAAGAACAAGAAGACATTGCTGAAGAAGTGCCGAATGAAGAACCTGCCACAAATCCATCGGAAACAGATTCAACTGAGGTAGATCCAGACTTAAAAGCGACCATGGATGAATATGAAGAATTTATGAATAGTTATGTGGAATTTATGAAGAAATATAACAGTTCGAGCGATACATCTGGAATGTTGCTGGAATATGCCGATGTTATGGCAAAATATGCAGATTTTACGACTAAAATCGATTCTTATGATGCTGACACAATGTCTGATGCTGATGCTAAATATTATTTAGATGTTGTAAATAGAGTTAATGCAAAATTGCTTGAATTATATTGACAAACACAATCATTGCTGAATAGATATAAGAATAATTAAATCAAAGAGGTATAATCATGTTGTGCATTAGCATTTACGGATAATACCTCTTTTTGATTGATAATATTATCTAGATTAGTTAATTTTAATATATTAGTGCTTGTTGATTGCTTGTTAACCGCTGCGATAAGCCCCCTTATCTATTGACATTTGTTTAAGTTATGATAGTATGTTAGTGTGTTATTAAGTGAGGACTTAATAACTTTTTATTAGGAGGCGCAAATGGCAAATAAGAATCGAGTCGTATTAGCATGCAGTGAATGTCTTTCCCGTAATTATTCTGTCTATAAAAACAAGAAGACCAACACTGAGCGTCTGGAACTAATGAAGTTTTGCAAGAAATGCAATAAACACACTTTGCATAAAGAAACCAAGTAGGAGGAAAATATGAAGTGGTTTAATCCAAAAGAGATCATTAAAGAAATTAAAAAAATCCGCTGGCCTAAAAAGGGCGATCTTTTGACTAACAGTGTTCAAACGGTCGTATTCATCGCCTTTTTCGCTGTATTCTTTATCTGTTGTCAATTTGTCGTATCGTTATTGCTTAGACTTATAGGAGTGGTGGCTTAATGGAACAGGCAAAGAAAGAGTGGTATGTCGTCAATACGTATGCCGGACATGAAAACAGAGTAAAGGATAATCTTGAAAAAAGATTAGAAACGATGGGTATTTCTGACAATCTTTTCAGGATCGTCGTTGCGGAAGAAACCCAGATCGAAGTAAAGAATGACAAGTCTAAAGAAGTCGTTAAAAATATTTTCCCGGGCTATCTTTTTGTAGAGATGATCATGACTGATGAAGCCTGGTATGTCGTGAGAAATACGCCGGGCGTTACCGGATTCATCGGTTCATCAGGCGGCGGTGCTAAACCGTTCCCGGTAGCTAAAGAAGAGATCGAAGATATTTTACGCCGTATCGGTCAGTCTGATAAGAAGATCGAAGTTGAATTTAAAGTCGGTGATACGGTCAAGATCGTATCTGGACCGTTCAGCGGCATGGAAGGTGTCGTTGATACGATGAACGATCAGACACAGGTAGCGACAGTTCTCATCATCCTTTTCGGCAGAGAAACCCCGACCGACATCAACTATATCGACTTAAAACCAGCTGATTATTAGTTATTGCATTTTTTTGATAAATATACTAGAATTTTAAAGCATGTGGGAGGAGTGCAACTGCTCCATCAAAACCACATACCATAAAAGGAGGAAATTATGGCTAAAAAGAAAGTTGCAAAAGTTTGTAAGCTACAATTTGAAGCCGGCGGTGCTAGACCGGGACCGGCATTAGCTTCAGCAGGTATCAATATGCCTCAGTTCTGTACCGCATTCAATGATGCGACTAAAGATCGTAAAGGCGATATCGTTCCTGTTGTGATTACTGCGTATGAAGACAAGTCTTTCGATTTCGTATTAAAGACTACACCTGCTTCAGTATTGCTTAAAAAGGCTGCCGGTATCTCTAAAGGTTCAGGCAATGCCAAGACGACTAAGGCTGGCAAGATCACGAAAGCTCAGTTAAGAGAGATTGCTGAATACAAGATGCCGGATCTTAATGCTAACGATGTTGAAGCGGCAATGAAAGTTGTAGAAGGAACGGCCCGCAATATGGGCATCGTTGTGGAGGGTGAATAATTATGGCTAGACATGGAAAGAATTATTTAAACTCTCTTGCCAAGATCGAAAAAGGCAAATTATACAGTGCTTTAGAAGCCATCAAGTTAGTAAAAGAAACTAATACTGCCAAGTTTGATGCAACAGTAGAAGTATCTTTCAAATTAAATGTTGACCCTCGTCATGCTGATCAGCAGATCAGAGGCGCTATGGTGCTTCCTAACGGCACCGGACGTACTCAAAAAGTACTCGTCATCACTCAAGGTGCTAAAGAAGAAGAAGCCAAAAATGCCGGTGCTGATTATGTCGGCGGCAAAGAAAAACTCGAAGAGATCAAAAAAGGCTGGTTCGACTTTGATGTGATCGTAGCTACTCCGGACATGATGGGTGAACTTGGTAAATTAGGTAAGATCTTAGGTCCTAAAGGTTTAATGCCTAACCCTAAGACTGGTACAGTTACCATGAATGTAGCTGCTGCTGTTGAAGAGATCAAAAAAGGTAAGATCACTTACCGTGTTGACAAAGACGGCAACATCAACTGCATGATCGGTAAATGTTCATTTACTGATGAAGCTTTAGTTGAAAACTTCAATGTTTTATATAACGCTATTGCTAAGGCCAGACCGGCCGCTGTTAAGGGTACGTACATTTTAAATGTCGTCTTATCAAGCACGATGGGTCCGGGCGTTAAAGTAACAGCTGCTTAATCATGATTGCCTTAGCGGGCAATCTTATTTTTTATCAAGGATATGAAAAAGTTAAAAGATTTATTTAAAGATACCGATCTTGATGTGAAGATAAAAGACATCAAGATCAATTCTAAAGAGATTGAAAAAGGTGATCTTTTTGTCTGTACTAAAGGGATCAGCACTGATCGCCATGACTTTATCGATGAAGCGATTGCCAATGGAGCCGCCGCCCTTGTGGTATCAAAAGGCGATGACTATAAAGTTCCTTATATCAAAGTCAAAGATGTCGATGCGATAGCTGAAGATCTCTTTAGAAGATTCTATGATGATCCTCAAAAGGAATTAAAGATCATCGGCATCACTGGTACTGATGGCAAGACGTCAAGCTCGATCATCACCCAGGCTTTATTGGGTGATGACAAGTGCGGCTATATCGGCTCGAGTGGTTATTTTTCAAAATATGTCAAAGGGGAAACGGTCAATACGACACCTTCTTTTGATAAGCTGTACAAGATCTTTAGAGAATTTAAGGACAGTGGTTGCGAATATGTGGTGATGGAAGCCAGTTCAGAAGCTTTCTATTACGGCAGACTTAAAAATCTGGCTTTTGACTATGCTGCTTATACCAATGTGACAAGTGAGCACATGTATGTCCATAAGACGATGGAAAACTATGCGAACTGTAAAAAACAGTTATTTTTACAACTGAGGGATGGTTCTTATGGTGTACTCAATAAAGATGATGCCTATTATGAAATGATGAAGGAAGCTGCCAAGATTTCTTACAGTTACGGTTATGAAGCAAGTGCCGATCTTTATATCAAAGATTATCATTTATATCCTAACAAGACCGAAATAACTTTCGTCTATGAAGGAAAGGAGTATGCCATTACTTCACCGCTTTTAGGCAAGTTCAACATCGAGAATCTGGCTTTGGCTTTACTGTTGGTCTTAAAGATGGGCTATCCGTTTGAAATGATCGCTTCCAGAATCAAAGATGTCAAAGTTGACGGACGGATGCAGGTCGTTGATGCTGGGCAGGATTATCACATGTTTGTGGACTTCGCCCATACGGCTAATGCGGTCAAGCGCTTGTTAGAGTTTGTCGATACTTTAAAGATCAATAAAAAGATCGCTGTGATCGGCTTGCCAGGACATAGGGACATTCAAAACCGTAAAGACATTGGCAGAATCTTATGTGAAAGATGCGATCATGTCATCTTTACGATGCATAATCCCAAAGATGAACCCGTTGAAGACATCATTGCCATGATGATCGAAGATGTTAAAGACAACGACAAGTACGAGATCATTTATGATCGTAAAGAAGCGATCCAAAAAGCTGTAAGCTTGGCGAAGAAGGATGATCTCGTCATGATCTTGGGAAGAGGGTCATATACTGAAATGAAAGTCAAAGACGGTCATTATCATTTCGTCGATTATGAGGAAGCCTTAAAGGCTGCGCAAGAAAAATTGAATAAAGTCTTGTAAATATGAATTGAAATAGGTTATAATACATGAGCATCAATATGCCAAAGACAGCAACGGCTAAATGCTTAATCAGGTTGCCGAGGTAAAAGATCAATCAAAAGACTTTTAACCTGTGCTGTCGGCACAGGTTTTATAACTTTCGTATATTGTGCTAGAAAGAGGAAAGAAATGAATCAAGCTGTATTAAGTGAGAAACAGGAATTAGTTGAAAAGATTACTGGACAACTTAAAGAATCAAGCGCCAGCGTGGTAGTTGAATATCGTGGCTTGACCGTAGCTGAAGTCAATGAACTTCGCCGCAATCTGCGTAACGAAAACGTTGAATTCAAAGTCTATAAGAATTCAATGGTCGAAAGAGCTGCTGAAGCTGCCGGTTTTGGTGAATTAAAAGAATTCTTAAAAGGTCCAAACGCTATCGCTTTTTCTAAAGATGCCACTGCACCAGCCAGAGTATTGAATGATTTCGCTAAGAAACATGAACATCTGATCTTAAAAAGCGGTGTCGTCGAAGGCAAGGTCGTTGATCTGAATACGATCAAAGAATTAGCCAGCCTGCCAAACAAAGAGGGCATGATCTCAATGTTCCTAAGCTGTTTGGTATCACCGGTTACATCATTCGCTCGTGCCGTCAAAGCGGTAGCCGATGCTAAAGAAAATGGCGGAAATGAAGTAAAAGCTGAAGAAGCTAACACACAAGAATAAAAGGGAGGAAAATTAAAATGGCAAAATTAACACATGAAGATATTTTAGCTTACTTGGAAGAAGCTACTATTTTAGAACTTAACGATTTAGTAAAAGCTATCGAAGAAAAATTCGGCGTAAGTGCCGCTGCTCCTGTTGCAGTAGCTGCTGCCGCTGCACCTGCTGAAGAAGCTGCACCTGCTGCTGTTTCAGTTATCTTGACTGATGTCGGTGCTTCTAAAGTCGGTGTTATCAAAGTGGTTAGAGAGATCACTGGTCTTGGCTTAGTTGAAGCTAAAGGCTTAGTTGACAAGTGCCCAAGTCCGATCAAAGAAAACATTTCTTCTGACGAAGCTGAAGAGATCAAGAAGAAATTAGTTGACGCCGGTGCAACCGTAGAAGTTAAATAATTTCACGAATGAATCATTACTTTACCGATAATCGTGATCTGGATTCGTCTTTGAGCGAGTTCGATTACGATTTCGGTGATCAGAAATTCAAATTTAAGACTGACAAAGGCGTCTTTTCTAAAAAAGGCGTTGATTACGGCAGTTACCTCTTGCTTAATGAGATCGCAGATCTTGATTTAGGCAATGATGTTTTAGACCTGGGGTGCGGATACGGGGTGATCGGTATCATCCTTAAAAAACTGCATCCAGCACAAAGAATTTGCCTCGTCGATGTGAACTCTAGAGCCGTCGATCTGGCAAAAGTAAACAGTGAAATTAACAAAGTCGATATAGATGTATATAAGACTGATGACATCAACACGCTTAACTTGACATTTGATTCTATAGTTTTAAACCCGCCGATCAGGGCGGGTAAGCGTGTAATTTATGAATTATACGAAAAAGCGCATTTTAATCTTAAAAAAGAGGGGCGCTTATTTATCGTTATTCAGACCAAGCATGGTGCCAAGTCACATTATACAAAACTGACGACGATTTTTCAAACAGTAAATCTATTGGCTAAGATCAATTCGCATTGGCTGATCGAAGCTGTCAAATAGAATCTTCTATGGAATAACAAATTTGAAAGGACGGCGCATACATGACAGAAAAACAAACTTATCACATTGTTGAACTTGGTAAAAATTCAACACGCCGTGATTATTCGAAGGTTAGCGGTAAATTGGAATTGCCTAATCTTGTCGAGATCCAGACTGAATCATTCAAATGGTTCGTGGAAGAAGGCATCAAAGAGGTTTTTGAAGATATTTACCCTATCCAGAATTACAGCGGTAATATTCGCTTGAAGTATATCGATTACACTTTTGGAGAACCTAAATACAGCATCAGTGAATCCAAATATCGTGTAGTCAACTATGCAGCGCCTTTAAGAGCGAATATGGAACTGGAGATCTACAACGAAGAAACAGGTGAAGTCTATACCCGTAAAGAAGAGGTATTCCTTGGCGATTTCCCGATGATGACCCCGACTGGTACCTTTATCATCAATGGTGCAGAAAGAGTCATCGTATCTCAGATCGTCAGATCACCGGGAGCTTATTTTGATGTCGTCAATGACGACAAGACCAACAAGGAAGTTTTTGATCATGAATTCATTCCAAGCCGTGGTACTTGGCTAGAACTCATAACTGATGAGAAAAAGACTTCTAATGGTCGCTTGATCAACATGAGCGTCGATAGAAAAAGAAAGATCATTTCCAGTATCTTATATAAAGCTATCGGTTTCTCTTTAAATCTTGAAAAGGGTGAAGATGCCTTTGATACGACCAATGTCCGCAAGTTATTAAAGGCAATGGGTTTACATGTCTATGATGACCTGATCACTCAAAATGATGAAAGAGAATTCTTAAATATATATGAAGCAATCTTTACTTCCTTTTTAGGAGGTTATGAAGAGCTGGTAAATACTCTTGAAACTGATAAGACCAAGACCGGCAACGAAGCTCTCATCATGATGTATGAAAACCAGAAATCTGATGAAGTTCCAACGATGGATGGTGCTATCAATCTGATGAATGCCAAGTTCTTCGATCAGAAGAAATACGATCTGACTAAGGCCGGACGTTATAAGGCCAATAAGAAATTAAGCGTCATCGATCGTATGGAAAACAATATTCTGAATGAAGATATTAAAGATGCCAAAGGCAAGCTTGTCTTTAAAAAAGGCACTCTGATCACTAAAAATGAACGCAATGTCTTAAAAGAAGTCTTGAATAAAGGTATTTATATGCAGGCTTTCCCATATAATTACCGTTTCTCGCATCCAAGCAGTGTCTATGTCGATTGTGAAGATTATCTGGCCCTTGTGGGCAGAGTATTGGCAAGCGATGTCGAAGTGGGGGATAAAGTTTATGAACTTGGCACCGTCTTGACATTAAAGGATGCCAAAGAATTAAAGAACAAGGTATCAAAAGTCAAAGTTTACAGTGCAATCATCGCTTCGGAAGTCAAACTTGATAAAGATAACTTCAGAGCGATCATGGATCTGGGTCAAAGACTTTTCGTTTTAGGCCGTTTGACAGATAAAGATGGCAAAGATATTTACTTTGATGATGCTTTAGCTATCGATCGCTATGTTCCGGATACTGATTCTTACATGCTCACTAACGATAATGAAGATAAGCTTTATAAGTTAGTGATGGATGAAGAAGTATCAGCCTGGTTAGTCGGAAGTGCTTGTCAGGTCATCAATATCAGAAAGCCGGACGAAGACTTTAATATCCGTTTAGTCGGTATCGATCCGATCAATGATAAAAAGTGCATCACGATGTCTGATATGATCGCTTTCTTGAGCTACTCTTTAAGCATGCTTGATGGCGTGGGCAGTACTGATGATATTGATATGTTAGGCAACCGCCGCATCAGAACGGTCGGCGAGCTTATTCAAAATCAGTTCAGGATCGGTCTTAGCCGTATGGAAAAAGCGGTCAAGGAAAAGATGTCGATTGCTGATCTTGAAACAGCGACGCCAAAGAGCTTGACTAATATCCGTCCGCTTATCGGAGCTATCAAGGAATTCTTCTCT
Organism: uncultured Erysipelotrichaceae bacterium; assembly: GCA_944326825.1. Taxonomy (GTDB): domain Bacteria; phylum Bacillota_I; class Bacilli_A; order Erysipelotrichales; family Erysipelotrichaceae; genus JAHHTG01. Next base: position 14,187 of record CALVFL010000039.1, on the reverse strand, counting down.
TCTTCACAGCTCTCTCAATTCATGGACCAGCAAAATCCATTGGCCGAACTTACCAACAAGCGCCGTATCAGTGCTCTTGGTCCGGGCGGTCTTACAAGAGAGAGAGCCGGTTTTGAAGTGCGTGACGTTCATAACTCGCACTATGGCCGTATCTGTCCTATCGAAACCCCGGAAGGTCAAAATATCGGTCTGATCTCTTATTTGACTTCTTATGCAAAAGTCAATGAATACGGATTTATTGAAACTCCTTACCGTAAAGTTTTAAGTGACGGCACGGTAAGTGAAGATTATATTTATTTAGCAGCTGACGAAGAAGCTGACTACATCATCGCTCAGGCCAACGAAGTCATCGACGGCAAGCTGGTTCACGATCAGGTCGTTGCCAGAAAAGCCGGTGAAACGATCATGGCTGACAAGAAAGATGTTGAGTTGGCAGACGTATCACCAAAACAGATCGTTTCGGTAGCTGCGGCCTGTATTCCGTTTTTGGAAAACGATGATGCCTCTCGTGCCTTAATGGGTGCCAACATGCAGCGTCAGGCCGTTCCGCTTTTAAATCCGCACAGTCCATTTGTCGGTACGGGCATTGAAGAGCGTTTGGCTAAAGACAGCGGCAGCGGTGTCGTGAGTCGTGATGAAGGTGTCGTTACTTATGTTGATTCACAAAGGATCACGATCGAAAACGAAGAAGGCAAACACGATTACGAACTTGAAAAGTTCCGCCGTTCCAATGCCGGAACCTGCATCAATCACCGTCCGATCGTAAACAAGGGTGAAAAGGTCAAAAAAGGCGAGATGATCGCCGATGGACCATCAATGGAAAACGGTGAATTAGCTTTAGGTCAAAATGTAACGATCGCCTTTATGACCTGGCATGGCTATAACTACGAAGATGCCATCATCATGTCGGAAAGAATGGTCAAAGATGATGTCTATACTTCGATCCATATCGATGAATACTCTATCGAATGCCGTACTACCAAGTTAGGTAACGAAGAGATCACAAGAGATATTCCAAACGTATCTGAAAGTGCCTGCCGCAATCTTGATGGCCGTGGTATCGTCATGGTTGGTGCTGAAGTCAAAGAAGGCGATATCTTAGTCGGTAAAGTTACGCCGAAAGGTCAAAGCGATGCTTCGCCGGAAGAAAAACTGCTTTTAGCGATCTTTGGCGAGAAGTCGCATGAAGTAAGAGATAACTCTTTAAGAGTGCCGCATGGCGGCGCCGGTATCGTTCAATCTGTCCGTATCTTCAACAGAGCCGATGGCTATGAACTAAATCCAGGTGTTACGACGGAAGTTAAAGTTTATATCGTTCAAAAACGTAAGATCTCCGAAGGTGACAAGATGGCTGGACGTCATGGTAACAAGGGTGTTATCTCGAAGATATTGCCGGTTGAAGATATGCCGTTTATGCCAGATGGCACACCGGTCGATATCATGCTTAACCCGTTTGGTGTACCTTCCCGTATGAATATCGGTCAGGTCTTAGAGATCCATTTGGGTATGGCTGCTAAGGCTTTAGGCGTCAAGTTTGCTACGCCGGTATTTGACGGTATCAACAACGATGAATTGCGCTCGATCATGGCTGAGGCCAATACGTCAAGCGATGGCAAGATCGTCTTGCGTGACGGCTCAACGGGTGAGCCTTATGATGAAAGGATCTCTGTGGGCGTCATGTATATGATCAAACTGGCTCACATGGTCGATGATAAATTGCATGCCAGAGCGACCGGTCCATATTCACTCGTCACTCAGCAGCCGCTTGGCGGTAAAGCCCAAAACGGCGGTCAGCGTTTTGGTGAGATGGAAGTCTGGGCTCTTGAAGCTTACGGTGCCGCTCATACTCTTGAAGAGATCTTGACGGTCAAATCAGATGATGTCAACGGCAGAACCAAGACTTATGAAGCGATCATCAAGGGTAAAGATCTGCCAGAACCAGGCTTGCCTGAATCCTTTAAAGTCTTGAAACATGAATTGCAGGCCTTAGCTATCGATGTGAAGATGTTAGATGGACAAGGCAATGAAATAACTTATTCCGAAACCGGTGACGATGATGATCTGATTCCGGAAATCAAGGAAGAGCTGGTAACTGATACCAGCGGTCTGACGATCAAAGATGCTGATGATGAAGAAGTGGCCGAAGCTGCTGTCGTCGGTGTTGATGATGGTGAAATGTAGGAGGTGAAGATATGGCAAGCAGTAAATTTGAAGCATTACAAGTAGGAATCGCATCTCCTGAAAGGATCCTCGAATGGTCGCATGGTGAAGTGACCAAACCGGAAACGATCAACTACCGTTCCCAAAAACCGGAACGGGATGGTCTATACTGTGAAAGGATCTTCGGTCCGACCAAGGACTGGGAATGTTATTGCGGAAAGTATAAGAAAGTACGCTATAAAGGCGTCGTCTGTGACCGTTGCGGTGTCGAGATCACCAAGTCTTCGGTCAGAAGAGAAAGAATGGGCCATATCGCTTTAGCAGCGCCAGTCGCTCATATCTGGTATCTCAAGGGTATTCCTTCAAGAATGGGACTTTTGCTCAATATCGCTCCTAAAGCTTTGGAAGAGATCGTTTACTTCGTATCCTGGATCATCACTGACCCAGGCAACACCAATCTTGAATATAAACAGATCTTATCCGAAAGAGAATATCGTGAAAACTGGGCTTTATACGGCGAAGGCAGCTTTAAGGCCTTAACTGGTGCTGAAGCTATCAGAGTATTGTTAGAGCAGGTCGATGTTCAAAAGGAACATGACAATATCATTGCCGAGCTTGAAAAGGCTCAAGGCGATAAACGCAAAAAACTGATCAAGCGTTTAGAAACTGTCAATGCTTTCCTTTATTCAAACAATAAACCGGAATGGATGATCTTAACCGTCTTGCCGGTCATCCCGCCTGATCTAAGACCGATGTTGCAGCTGGATGGCGGACGTTTTGCGACCAGTGATCTTAACGATCTCTATCGCCGTGTCATCACCCGTAACAACCGTTTAAAGAAACTCTTAGAGATCGGTACGCCGACGATCATCGTTCAAAATGAGAAACGTATGCTGCAGGAAGCAGTTGACGCCCTGATCGATAACGGACGCCGCAGTGCTCCGATCAAAGGGGCCGGCAACCGTGTTCTTAAATCTTTATCCCACTCTCTAAAAGGTAAACAGGGTCGTTTCAGACAAAACCTTTTGGGTAAACGTGTTGACTTCTCTGGCCGTAGCGTTATTGCCGTCGGACCAAACTTAAAGATGTATCAATGCGGTATCCCTCGTGAGATGGCAATCCAGCTTTATAAACCGTTTGTGATCAATGAGATCGTCAATAAAGGCCTGGCACCAAACCACAAGAATGCCGACCGCATGATTGAAAGATCTGACTCGCAGATCTGGGACGTTTTAGAAGAAGTAATGGATAATCATCCGGTCTTCTTGAACCGTGCCCCGACACTGCACCGCTTAGGTATTCAGGCTTTCAAACCGAAATTAGTCGAAGGTAGAGCTATCCGTTTGCATCCGCTTGTATGTACAGCATTCAACGCTGACTTTGACGGTGACCAGATGGCCGTGCATTTACCTTTATCTGAAAAAGCCAGAGCCGAGGCTGAGATCTTGATGCTGGCATCCAACAACATCCTTGGACCAAAAGATGGTAAACCGATCGTTACACCATCACAGGATATGGTCCTTGGTAACTTCTATCTGAACATGGAAGAAACAGCTGAAGAGTTCTATGAAAAAGCTGATCTGATCGAGAAATTAGGTGACAGCGAAGCCAGCGAGATGTGGCGTCATTTCGGTGATGCTCAAGGTCATGTCTTTAAAGACTACAACGAAGCGATTATGGCTTATCAGAATAAGCAGGTCCATTTACACACAAGGATCGCTATCCTGGCATCTTCGCTTAAAAAGACCTGTTTCAGTGAAAAACAGAATAATGAGTATCTGATCACAACGATCGGCAAGCTCATCTTCAACAACATCTTCCCGAAAGATTTCCCGTATATCAACGAAGTTACGGCGGAATCGCTCAAAAATACACCGGATTCTGAATTCGTACCGTTTGGTACTAATATCAAAGATTATATCAAAGCTCAACCGATCAAACCGGAATTCAAGAAAAAAGACCTCTCCAGCGTTATCGCTGAAGTCTTCAATCGCTACCGTACTGACGGTTCAAGCGATATTCTGGATGGTATCAAAGACCTTGGTTTTGAATATTCAACAGTAGCCGGCATGACGGTATCATTAGCCGATATCAACGTAGCTCCGAATAAAGAGAAATATGTAAACGAAGCTAAAAAACAGGCTGATGTCCTGCATACTTTACTGGAAAGAGGTCTATTGACTCCGCCAGAATGGGAAAAACACTTCTCTAAACTTTGGGAAGATACCAAGAATGTCATCGGTGATGAGGTAATGAAGAATCTGCCTCGTAAATCGCCTATCAACATGATGGCTGTTTCTGGTGCCCGTGGTAATAAATCACACTTTACCCAGTTAGCTGGTATGCGTGGTCTGATGGGCCGTCCGGTACAGTCTAAATCCAAAAAAGAATACCAGCCTTCGATCATTGAGGTTCCGATCTATTCATCTTTCCGTGAAGGTTTGAATGTATCTGAATTCTTCATTTCGACTCATGGTGTTCGTAAAGGTCTTACCGATACAGCTTTAAAGACAGCTGAATCAGGTTATCTGACCAGACGTTTAGTCGATGTCGCTCAGGATGTCATCATTCAAGAGGATGATTGTCATACCGATAGAGGATATTGGGTCGAAGATATCGTCGATGCCAAAGACAATCAAACGATTGAGTCATTGTATGAAAGGATCGTTGGCCGTTACTTAAAAGAGGCTGTCTATGATCCGAATACTGGCGAGATGATCTGTGATGAAGAAACCTATGTCGATGAAGACATGGCTAAAAAGATCGTCGATGCCGGGGTTAAAGGTGTTTACATCCGCAACTCCTTTACCTGCAACTGCAAGACCGGTATCTGCCGCAAGTGCTATGGCCGCAATATGGCGACCGGCAAACTTGTTGAAAATGGCGAAGCAGTCGGTATTATGGCCGCTCAATCGATCGGTGAACCGGGTACACAGCTAACGATGCGTACATTCCATACCGGTGGTGTTGCCAGCGGTAATGAGGGTGATATTACGCAAGGTCTGCCTCGTGTTGAAGAATTGTTTGAAGCACGCAAGCCTAAGCATCCGGCCTTGCTGGCTAAGATCGACGGCGAGATCACAGCGATCGAAGAACTTGATAACCGTAATGGCTTCAAGATCACGATCTCTAATGAAAATGAATCGATCGACCACCATTGCGGCATATCTTCAACGATCCGTCCATGGTTAAAAGTCGGCAGTACCGTTAAAGCCGGCGATAAGCTTACGGAAGGTCATATCGATCCTAAAGAACTTATCGAGATCGCCGGTGTTCAAGCAGTTCAAAACTATATCTTAAAAGAAGTCAAGAAAGTTTATGCTGCTCAGGGTATCGAGATCTCCGATAAACATATCGAAGTCGTTATTAAACAGATGCTCAAGAAAGTCGTCATCATCGATTCTGGTGATTCTGATTTGAGTGTCGGACAGACTTTATCACTGCGCCGTTTGACGAAGATCAATGATGCATTATTAAGAGAATTTAAAGCTCCGGCTAAGTTTGGACCGATCTTACTTGGTATTTCCAAGTCTTCGGTTGAAACTGATTCATTCTTATCGGCTGCATCATTCCAGGAAACGACAAAAGTATTGACAGATGCCGCTGTCAACGGTAAAGTCGACCACTTATTAGGCTTAAAAGAAAACGTTATTATCGGTAAACTGATCCCTGCCGGTACCGGTTCTAAATTTAAAAGAGAAACAACCGATCTTGTCGAAGAAAGAGCCGAAGAACTAAAAGAGATCAGAGAAGCCAAAGCACCGCTACCTGAAAATCATTCTTTACCTGATGAAGTAGTTTCAGGCGGCGTTGCTGAGTAATGATAGTTCTTAAACCTGATCTAAGATAATTCTAAATTTAAAAGATGGATATAAGTAAGTGCACTCTAAGCACTATCTTATGTCCATCTTTTTATTATGCACACTTTTAGTTCATAACTAGAAATAATGGCTAACTATATAATTGGAGAGTGGAAGATAAGATATTCCAATATCAACCAGGTTACATAATTTTATGCGTGACGTTTTGTGCGAGCTTATATAAGCCATTTAAAAGGTTATATGATTCATTCAAACAACTTAATAAAATATCTCATCAGAGATTTATGAGGGTTTTTAACCAGCTTCACTTCTTTTAGTTCTAAAATTAGTAATTTTGTACTAACTTGATACTTAGTGTTATAATAGTATCAAGTTAATACAGAGAGAGGTGATATTATGACAGATCTTGCTTCTTTAAAAAAGCTTGTCAGAGAAAATGGATATTTATATACAAAAGATGTAACTAATTCAGGCATCCGGCGTGAGCAACTAAAAAAATATCTTGACCAAGGCGATCTTGTGCGTGAAAGCCGAGGTATTTATTCTTTCGCAGATAGTCTTAGTGATGAATTTGTATTATTGCAAAGCAGATGCAAAAAGGGTATTTTTTCTTATGGGACAGCTTTATATTTTCATGGCCTGTCCGATCGTTTTCCACATTTGATTTCAATGACAGTTCCAAAAAACTACAATGTTTTTTATCTTAAAGAGGAGCTTTTAAACGTAGAATTTCATCATATCAAACCATCGTTATGGAGCATTGGCATAATGGAGATTACTTCTCCGCAAGGTGGCAGGATTGTTATATATGATAAAGAAAGATGCATTTGTGATGTGATACGAAGTCGTAAAAAGATGGACCCACAAGTATACAGCCAAGCAATAAAGGAATATTTCACTTCTAAAAAAGGTGATAATATCCGTCTGATGGAATATGCTAAGAAATTTAATATCGAGGAAAAAGTACAAGAGTATATGGAGATATTATGATGAAAACACCAGAACAATTAAAAGGAGCTATTAGCAACCTGGCAAAAAAGAAAGGAATCCATGCACAGGAAGTTTTGCAGATTTTTATGTTTGAACGTATCATTGAACGTCTTTCTGTTTCTGAGTACAAAGACAGATTTATTTTAAAAGGCGGCTTGTTGATTTCTGCCATCCTAGGCGTAGCAGAACGTACAACAATGGATATGGATACAACCGTAAAGGGTTTGTCGATGGATGAGCAAAGCGTACGTAAAGCGGTCAGCGAAATTCTTGATCAGCCCGTGGATGACGGGATCGAATTTCAGCTTTTAGAACTAACACCGATCCGTGAAGATGATGAATACGAGAATTTTCGTGCTTCTGTCCAAGCCGTTTATGGGAAAATGAAAATACCTATGAAGATCGGCATAACAACCGGCGACGAGATTACACCAAAAGAAATCCAGTTTTCCTATCCATTTCTATTTGATGATCGCCAGGTAATGGTAAAGGCCTACACACAGGAAACCATACTGGCGGAATAATATGAAACGATTATCCGAAGAAACGCAGGAAATACACGGGCAAGAGATTTTTATGATTTGCATCTTTTGTATCGGTTATATAGGGAAAATGCAGACTGGAACCTTTTGAAACGGGCGGTTTTTGCCACGGCGAAGAAAAGAGATTCTTTGTTCATTTTGCAGGACACGAAACGGATTCTGCAGGCGCTGGAAGAATCAAGCGTTCTGCAAGATTTGTGGAAAAGGTATCAAGAACAGAACCTGTATGCTAAAGAGATAGCTTATGCCGACGTGATTAAAACAGTAGAAGAGTTTTCTGATAAAATAAAGGTAATCTAATTTCTAGTGGGGTTTTACCTAGAGGGACCTCTAATTTTTAAGGGGGTCAAATAATTAGATATGTTTTATAAAAGATGGGTATTTGGATAACCTTTAATCTAAAGGTGATCCCTTTCCCATCTTTTTATATAAATAGATGTTTTATTATAATCCTTTATCTTGGCATCAAAACCGCAATATGGGCAAACAGGATGTTTATGCTTTAGCTTCAGATAGATAAATAAAGTATCTTTACTTTTAATGATATCGATATCTTCGATATCGTCATTACTGATCATATATGGATAATCTCCTTTCTAAATCCAGCATCTATCCTAAGCCAGATTAGAGAAGGAGATTTTCTTTTTAAAAGGACACCCCACTAAAAATTAGAGGATATCCCCACCCTCTAAAAATTAGAAGGCCTTATTTAATAGCGACGGCTTTAAATAGACATCGTTGGTTTCGATCTTTTTAATACTTGTCAAGGTCAATATCTTTGCTTTTGGCATATCTGAGATCATCGAAATCACCCAGATCCTCAATGATCAGATGTGAAGCATCGATCTTTTGATCGGGATTTTCGCTTATCTCTTTATGAGTGATCGGCAGTTCTCTATTCAGCTGTCCTTCGATGCTCAAAGACCTTAATCGGCAGAATTCTTTAAGCGTATCGACACCCAAGATAAAATCATCATAATCCACAAAGGCACTGGGATCATTTTTGACATCTTTCCTGATAAGTGCGACAGTATTATCGATAACTTCTAAATAGCGGCCGCTTTTAAAATATCCTTCGATTAAATGCTCAAAACGTTCATGATACGCCAAGAGATATTCTTTGTTTTGCATCATGATATGATATAGCGGTCTTTTCAGCATTATTTCTTTTGTGTAAGGGGTGTTGATCGGATAATTGATCAAGACTGTGCTGTCTTTGATCGGTTCACTCATACCTAGAGCATAAGTTCCAAAAGCTAAATTATAATCCCACGGCAATATCTCGATCATGCCGTCTTTTTCTAAAAGATAATAGTTATGACCGGTAGGACCGATGTAGGAATCCCAATTCAGCATAAATATCTGAGGTATAAAATAGGATATGACTTCTTCGCTATTGATGATCTCATCCAGATCTTCATTTAGCGAGAGTCTTTTTAATATTTCGATCAAGCGTGTTTTATCTTCTTTATTTATTTTGGTGACCGCATTGGAAAAGATGTTGGGATAATCATCGGGATCATCACTTAAATAGATCAAAGCCAGATCATCATTCTGATCGTTTAGCGATCGATAATCCGGTTTATAAAGATTAGTCTTTTTAAGGCCGTAGTTTCGTTTTAGAAAAGCATCCTCGATCTCTTCAATAGCTAAGTATAGCCCCCAGTATTCATTGTTTATATGTAATCTTGCAAAGCTTGTCAGAGGTGTGGGTACTTCTAAATAATCAAGCATATCATAAGCCAGATAGCTTTTAAGATAGGAATTGTCCTGAAAAGAGGCATCCAAGGAAAGCTTGTCAAGTCCATAGTAATAATTTCCGTCAGTGTAGTGATCAAATTCGATCTTGAAACTAAAACGCTTTAGATCATATTCCTGAGTCAGGTTCAGGGAGTTGTTGCCTTTTGCTCTAAACCCGACGTTATTTATGCGTTCGCCATCAATTTCGACATCGACTTTTACATACTCTTCGAGTTCTTCTTTTTGCATGTAGCCCTTAAAGTCATCGATGATGATATTTATATCGTGAACTTTTGTATCATCAAAGAGTTTATTTTTATATAAGGGGTCAGCATATACATTTGTAAGCGGCGAAAGAGGACTCATTATAAAGATGGTCAAAATGATGGCAATAACAAGAGCGATGAGGCATATTTTATCGATATGTTTACTTTTGATCATGCTATCCCAAATAATCGCCGTTATAGGCAACCAAGACACAATAATTTACAGAAGGAAGCTTATAGAGATATTGGATAAAGGAACTGTCGGCATCTTTTAAACGCAATTCATAATTCAGCTCAATGTTATTTTCGGTTATTGTTTTGCTTTTGAGGATGTATTTTTTTGTTTCTGATGCCAATGTTTCATTGATCATTTTTTCTGTTTTTTCATCTTTTAAATGGATCACTAAAAGATAGGGATCATCAAAGCTTTGACGGTTGCTGAAGACGATCAGGACAAGACCGATCAAAGCACTGCCGAAAACGGCTAGGGGAATAAGGCCGGCAGCAATGATGATACCCTCGGAAATGCTCCAGAAAAGAAAGACGATGTCAAGAGGATCTTTGATCGCCGTACGAAAGCGGACGATCGATAAAGCACCAACCATGCCTAATGATAAGACGATATTGCTGGTGATGGTCAAAATGAGAGCAGCTGTGATCATTACTAAGGCGATGAGCACAGTTCCAAAAGCAGCTGAATAGATCAGACCTTTATAAGTTTTCTTATAGACAAAAAAGATAAAAAGACCCATCAAAAAAGCAGTTAAAAGGGCAATGATCACATCGATGAAAGGAATGGCGTTCACAGTGTCAAGAAAGGAAGATTTGAAAATATCGTTGAAATTCATGCTGTACCTCTTTAATTTACGATTCTGGATATTGCGTATTTAGAATAATTGGATGTCTTGATACAAATTATCCCTAAAGCATCTTCGACGATCGAGGGCAAAAAGCGGTCATATTTAACTTCTAAGATCGCTTGATCGCTCTTTGTGCTTAAAAAGGGTGTGTCAAGTGTTAAGAAAGATCTGATGTCATTTGAGATCTTTAACTTAGTATCAATGGTGATCCGTACATTGCCGGCTTTAAAGATGAAAGCTTCTCTTTGATAACTGACGATACTTTTAGCTTTCAGACCCTTATTTTTCATGCGTAAAAACAGTTTAAACTTATTCGGATCATCAGTATTCAGATCTTCATAGTTACCTTTGATGAGTTTTATCACTTCTTCTTTGTTTAGTTTTGATGTTTCCTTGTAACACAGATCACCGATCTTATACTTTCTTTCTAATTTAAAATGATCATTTGGTTCATTATAATAGCGGATGCGGTATTTTTCTTTAAGGAGAAGACCGTTGATCTTCTCCTTTAATGCTGCATCTTGATGATTGTCAAAGTAAAGGCTGTTTACGATATAATAGCCATTTTTTAAGGTATGGTCGTCTTTTTTGAAAATGGCTTTTAAATGATTTGAAAGCACCATGCTTTCAAGATAAGAGAGCTGGTGCTTTAGTTCGTGGCGTCCGATTTTATTATCAGTCATCATAGTCGCTATATCCCGAATCGTTATAATTGCTGTTGCCGTAGTCGCTGTTATTATCGTAATCGGAATTATTACTTGTAGATGGCGCTGGTGCAGGAGCAGGAGTCGGAGCAGGTGCTGGCGTATGATCGGTCACACCATCATTATTCGGCCCGTAGTCCGTATCATCATAATCAGTCACGCCGTCACTATTTGGTCCATAGTCAGTGTCGTCATAGTCTGTCACCCCATCGTTGTTTGGTCCATAATCAGTATCGTCATAATCAGTATAACCATCGCTGTTAAGACCATAATCTGTATTGCCGTAATCGGTAACGCCATCACTTTCAAAACCATAGTCAGAAAGATGATAATCGGTCACTCCATCGTTATCAGGCCCATAATCAGTATCATCGCCGCTATTTGCCAAAGGAACTCTTTGTGCTTTGAGGACTTTGCCGCTTAAAGCATCGATATCATAATCGAATACTTCTTCGCTGCTTCTGAATGTCAATTCATAGACAGCGACATTATCATCAAAATCAAATTCTTTTTCATCAAAGACAACATCACTGACACCAGCTTGCGATTTAGCAATCTCTTCAGCTTTGGCTAAAGTGATATAACGGGATGGCGCATCTTCTTTATCATAACGGCGGTCATAATCATCATCATCGACCAGGATCGTTTTAGAAGTAAGATCCAAACTGCTGAGAGTGTTGCTGATGGAAGTGTTCAGATCGCTTGTAAAAGTTTCGCTTGGCAAAACAGAATTAGGTTCGATCTTGATAACGATGTTGCGTTTGTTGCCGTCAATATCTTCCAAGAAATATCCGGCTTCATTGATATCGACGATCAGTTCATTGACGACGGTATTGACATCTTTGCCAATGTAGTCCTGATAGTTGGCTACGATACTCTTGCCGTCGGTGTTGATTCCGACAACGCCTAAGACTTCGCCGTCCTGATTATAGTTGATGGCTATCTCAGGGTTGATGCTTAAAGTGAGAGTTCCATGATCAGAAGTCACATTGTTGCCATTGCTGGTACAACCGGTCAAAACAAGGACGAGTATCAAACTAATAATTGCATAATAAACTTTTTTCATATCTTTTTTCTCCTTTTATGATATAGATTACGGAAGCAGTTTATCTAAAAGTGGGGTAGCATCAATCATCATAACTGGAATCGTTATAATTGCTGGCGGGATCATAGCTGCTTTGAGCTTCGTAATTGCTCGCAGGATCATAGTTGCTGTTATCTTGATATGGCAAATCAGTGCTTGGCGGTACCGGCGTTTCGCTGGAAGGTTTTGCAGGTTCTGTTATCGGTTTGGGATCGGGCTGCGGGTTATTTTGAGGCACTTCTTGAGCTGGCGATGGCGGAGTATAGTCAGTTGCTTTTTCTTCATTCGTACCGGCATCATCACTGGTATCCTCTTGTGAAGGTGTTTGAGAAGGCTCTTTTTGAGGCATGTTGTGATAATCATAGATCTTCACGTCTACTTCTTCTTCCAATAACTTGTCAACTTCATTTCTTAAAGCTACGCCATAATCATGGAAAGTGGTTTCATCTGGTGCATCGATCGCAAAAGTGATAGTGATGCCATCGCTGATATAACCCATATCTTTAGCCCTTTGCAAGAGTTCATCGACGACGGCGATCTGATCCTGGTTTTGCGGATCATAACCCTCTGCCAGTTTCTTTCCATCTTCATCTAACCCGATTACTTCAATAACTCTGCCGTTTTTATTGATATCTAGCTCAACATCCGGATTGATGCTCAAATAGACTTTAGCAAAAAGAATAAAGTTTTGATCATAGTAGTTATAGCCGATAAAGACGGCAAAACATGTAGCTAAAGCAGCAGCCAGCGGCAAAGCTTTCTTTAAAAATGCCGGTCTTTTTTTGATCTCTTGTTTCATTAAAACAGGATCATAAATGACATCGCCGATTTGATAGTTTAAATTAGCTGCCGGAAGGAATCTTCCTTCTTCATCTAAAAGGATCGCATAACTGAGATGGCATTCCATTACCAGATATTTCATTTGCTTGCCTCCTTTTTGATATGTCTTAAGTGACCCCGGATCATTTCATAACCATTGGTATATATTATCAGCATAGCTATGAGATATTTGCGGTGTCTTTCCAGTAATTTCCGTTCGACTTTGACTTTAGCCAAGATCTTAGCGATCGGCAAACGTCTTGTGTTGAGAAGTTCATCCAGGATATCAATATCGTCTTTGATCTGCTCTATGACATTCTTCAGGGTCTTGAATGTCCTTTCCTGTTTGGGACAGTTATCAGCCACATCTTTTAAAGAGATATAGTAGTTTTTCATTTCTTCGTTTAATTCGATGATTTCTTCTTTGGTGGCACTTCTCATTAAGATCTCTTCAGAGTGATCTTTATCATCGCTGATAGTATCGCTTAACAAAAGGTCATCATCTTTTTTAAGCGGAATATCCAAGGAAATATGACCCTGATGCCTAAGTTCTTTACGGTTATGATCAATTATCCGGCTCTTCATTACTGTTTGAGCATATTTCAGAAAGTTGCCTTTAAACTTGTCATAAGTTCTGATGGCCTCATGAAAGCCCAGCATGGCAATGGAAAGTTCCTCGGTATTATCATCGACCGGTTTTTTAATAATGTCAGAAGTCTTAGCCTTGATAAAGGGGAGGTAGGATCTGATCAAATCGTCAGCTATATCAAGATCGTCTTTAGCAGCATATACCACATCGGCAATATTTGAAGATTCGAACATAAACTTCCTCCTATTATAGAATACGAACGAGCACATTAAAAAGCGGGGTAATAATCGTCTAAATTTTAGCAATCCTATGTAAAACAGATGTAAAACATCCGTAAAATACTTATTAAATATAACTTTTTGTACTAAGTATCTGTATTTTGAAATACGATTAGTGATCAAAAGATCTTTTATTATCTCGTTTAGCTGGATCGGGGGATGATAAAACATTGATTTAATACCCATCCTGCTCGTGCTACAATTAAGTAAAGTCATTAGGTAATATGTCAAGTAATATCTAATTTCTTTAAATTCTAGTTCTTTGAAAAAATGCGCACTATTAAAACTACTTTTTCTAAAAGTTAAGAAAAAGCTTTGATGATGGATTATCTAT
>CALVFL010000038.1 GCA_944326825.1 uncultured Erysipelotrichaceae bacterium | reverse complement strand
GTATGACTGCCAATATCATTATGATCGTTGGTATTGTTATCTTGAGTGTCGTCTTATACTTCAGCATCTATTTCTATTTGAATGAGCGTAAATATGATGTGGGAGTTTTATTATCGATGGGTCAAAGTAAAGCTTCGCTTGCAGTTCAGTTTGCCCTTGAGATATTGTTTATTGCCTTTGCGGCCATTCTTTTGGCTGATGTGTTGCTTTATTTCCTTGTGGAAGATTTTATCCGTTCCTTTATGCCGATGACGGTCAGACTTTATTATTTGATGTCTTTTGAAGTAGACATCGGTGATCTGGCTATGTGGAGTTTATTAGTTCTAGGTATCGTAGTCATAGTATCTTTGATACCGTTAATAAAGACTATCCGTACTAAACCGAGAAAATTGTTGATGTGAGAGGTGTTTTATGAAATATATTTTACAAGTAAATGATGTATCTTTTGCCTATAAAGATAAAGTGATCTTAGACAAGTGTACGATCAATCTTAAACAAGGGGTCTTTTATTCGATCGTAGGGGAATCAGGCAGCGGCAAAACGACCTTTTTATCCCTGATCGGAGGACTAGAAATGCCTAAAAGCGGCAAGATCATTTATAATGGTCAGGAAGTAAACCGCAAGAATCTTTTGAATTACCGTAAAAAAGCTATTTCCTTTGTCTTTCAGGAATATAATCTGATTCCTTATATGACTCCTTATGAAAATGTTTTATTGGCTATGCAGGTCCATGATAATCATGTTGATGGTCTGAAAGCTCATAAAGCTTTGGAAGAAGTGGGTCTTACTAAAGATAAGATCTATCGCAAAGTTACTTCTTTATCAGGCGGAGAAAGACAAAGAGTGGCGATCGCCAGAGCTATCTTTACGGCCGCTCCAATCATTTTAGCCGATGAGCCGACCGGCAATCTGGATGATGAAACATCTTTCAAGATCATCGATCTGTTTAAAAAACTGGCTCACGAATATAATAAATGTGTCGTCGTCGTTACTCATGACAAGGCTTTAGCTGATGATGCCGATGTCGTAGTCCGCCTCAATATCAATACCAAACATTTTGAATTAGTGAAGTATGAGCGATCTTAAACGGCTTTTATTAAGTATCTATCGTCATCCTGTCAAAAACATCAGTATTTTTATCTTGCTGATGGTTTTGAGTGTTTTCTTATGCTCGTCACTTACGATATCGAAGGCTTGTATTGGAGCCGAGAATAATTTTTATAAGGAAATGGGCAATGAGATTGAGATCAGTTTTGACGGTTACAGTGAAGATCGTGAAGCCAAGCAGGCAATGATCATTGAAGATATGAAACATTATCTGAATGATTCCCATTATCTGCAAAGTTTGAATCTCATGAATGCCTTGTACGACCGGTCTAATGAAACTCTGTATTTCAATGGGCAGTGTTCCTCGGATTTATTGCTTTGGGGAATCAGCGACCCGCCGTCTTCTAACTACAATATCCTCTCTGGCCGGGATTTTAGTGCTGAAGAGCTGAATGAAGGGGCCAAGGTCTGCCTTGTCAACAGCAACTACACCTATGATAATGCCAAAAAGATAGAACCCGGCGACATCATCAATAGCGGCGGTTATGACTTAGAAGTGATCGGAATTTTTGAAGTGACAGGAAACGGCAGCGCTTATGAAAGAAGAGAGGATAAAGTGATCGTTCCTTATGAAATGCTCAAAGATGACAAAGAATCCTTTCTGGTTTTTATCAAAGCCAAGATCGCCGATGTTAAATATAATGATTATATAGCAGGACAAATAAGAAATATGAAGGGTATTGATAAGATAGCCCAAATATCGACATCTAAAGATACCTTTACCAGCGTTTCAAGGCCTTTGAAGATGTTAAGAGGGGTGGCTGATCTGGTTTTGAAGATGTCCTTTGCAGCGACTTTGATCCTTTTGGTCATCCTCGGTTTTATCTTTATTAAATCCCGCAAATACGAGATCGGTGTCTTGTTAGCGATGGGTGAAACTAAACGCAAAGTATTAAAATTATATCTTTTAGAACTTTTGGCGATCAGTACTCTGGCTTTTATAGCCGGTATCGTTATAAGTTATTTTGTGGCCTTGAATTACTCTAATGCTTCACTTGCTGAAGTAAACAGCAGTATTACCGATACTCTGGCCTACCAGATCGACTATGATTTAGGTTATGTTTTGCTGATCTTTATCTTTTTAGAAACGATCGTTTTAGTATCGTCTTTGTTGCCGTGTATCGCTATTGTTAGAACTAAACCAAGACAGTTGCTCTTATAGATAATTCTTTTACTTTTGTAATGTTTATGCTATCCTAAGTGCATAGAATCTAGGATAGGAGTGTGATTTATTTGGATTCGATACCCTTGCAGATACTATTACAAGTTATCTTGATATTAGTAAATGCATTTTTTGCCGCCAGTGAGATTGCGGTCATTTCTTTGAATACAGCGCTTTTAAACAAAAAGATCGAGGAAGGCGATAAAAGAGCCGAAAGGTTATTAAAGCTAAACAATGAACCTTCAGACTTCTTATCGACGATCCAGATCGCCATTACTTTATCAGGCTTTTTGGGCAGTGCCTTTGCCGCCGATAACTTCTCGGAATATTTAGTAAACTGGCTGGTCTATGATTTAGGCATCACTTCGGTGTCTTATGCTGTACTTGATACCGCTTCAGTCATCTTCATTACGATCATTCTGTCATTCTTTACTTTGGTCTTTGGTGAACTTGTACCAAAGCGAATGGCAATGCATAATCCCTATGGGATGGCTTGTTTCTCATCAGGCGTGATCATCTTTATCAAAAAGATCATGAAACCGGTGATCGTCTTGCTTTCATTCTGTACGAACATGGTGCTTAAACTCTTTGGCATCAAAGAGAAAGAAGACGATGAGGTCAGTGAGGAAGAGATCAAGATGATGGTCGATATGGGTGAAAAAAGCGGATCTATTGAAAAGGATGAAAGCGAATGGATCCAGAACATCTTTGAATTCAATGATATAGAAGTAAGAGAGATCATGACCCATCGGGTCGATGTCGTGACAGTCAGGATCGATGATGATTACGAAGACATCGTCAATACTTTCAAAAGAAGCGGCCGTTCCCGTTTGCCGGTCTATGATCATGAACAGAAAGATATTATCGGTCTATTATATGTGAGAGATCTTTTCTTGAACAGCAAAGAAAAAGATATCAGCAAGCTGATGCGCAAACCTTATTTTACGCCAGAGAATATCAAAGCTGATACCTTGTTTGAAACGATGCGCAAAAATAATTTCCACTTCGGAATCGTCGTTGACGAATATGGCGGTTTCAGCGGTATCATCACGATGGAAGATCTTATGGAAGCGATCGTCGGCAATATCTATGATGAATATGATGTCGATGGCGAAGACGAAGAATTGAGAAAGATCGACGATAACCACTATGTAGTCAAAGGATCGATCAGTTTAGAAGATCTTTATGAAGAAACCGGCATCGCTTCTTTTAAAAACGAGATCGATGAATATGATACGATCAGCGGTCTTGTGACCGGTACGCTTAACTGTATTCCAGATATTCATGCGACGGTGGAGATGGAAGATTGCCTCATTGAGGTCTTAGAAGTCAAAAGACATCGGATCACTAAACTTTATATAACTAAAAAACGCAGTGAGTAGCTGCGTTTTATAATATGCCTAAAAAGGAGCGGATGATGTCGATGCTGCCGATGATCGTACCCAGCGAAGAAAAGACATTGGTCAGTATTACTACTAAAAGGATATGCGTGACCCGATTCTTATAGAAACCTTTAAAGGAATCAGTATCAAGCGAGAGATCCTCAAAGTCTTTGACTCTTGGCTTTTTAAGATAAGTCTCCGCCAATCCGGCAAACCAGCCGGAAGCTAGAAGCGGGTGGATGGTGGTGATCGGAGCGGCTATGAAAGCGACAAGTATCGTTAGCGGATGAGAAAAGGCGATAAGAGCGCCCAAGGCACT
Organism: uncultured Erysipelotrichaceae bacterium; assembly: GCA_944326825.1. Taxonomy (GTDB): domain Bacteria; phylum Bacillota_I; class Bacilli_A; order Erysipelotrichales; family Erysipelotrichaceae; genus JAHHTG01. The sequence goes on along the minus strand of CALVFL010000038.1, from coordinate 12,086 downwards.
TAAACTTCCTGTCAAAAGGATCCAGTTTTTGATCTGGTTTATACCGGTGTCAAGATTGATAAAAAGGGTATAGATGACAATGAAGATCAGAAGAGCAGGTATCGACCATTTGATGATCTCGCCTAAAAGGCTTTTCTTTTTAGAGATGTCATCTAACTTTTTCAGATCGATGTCTTCATTTAGATGATTTTTGATGCCCTTGGCATGAGCAGCACCGATGATGGCGACGATCTTTTCGCCTGGAGCACTTTTGATCTTAGCAGCTAAGTACATATCTCTTTCATCGACCAGGATCCTTTTGACGGTTGGAAGATCTTTGCCGACTTCAGCCAAAGCCACATCCAGGCTGTCAGCTTCTTTAAGTCTGGCCAAGTCTTCTTCGTTTATGTCCTCGTCATCAAAGATAGCCATCACGATCGCCATGAGCAGCTTCATCTTCTCTTTAAGACCCAAGGAATTCCAGATCCTTTTAAAGGTCGTTTTGATGTTGCGGTCAGCTAAGATGAGCGGTACTTTTAATTCTTCAGCCTTTTTGATCCCTTCTAACATCTCGCCGCCGCTTTGGGTATCCATTTTGGCAGCCATGCGTTTTTGGAAGGAACTGAGGATGACATTTACTAGTAAGAAACCGACTTTGTGTTCCTTGATGACTTTGGTTATATCGGTATTGCGCCAGCCCTCTTTGTTGAGGAGGGTTTCTTTTCTTTCTTTATCCAGTTCGATGCATATTGCATCAGGCTTTATCTCATCAATGATCCTTTTGACATCTTCGACACTGTTTTTGGATACATGAGCCGTTTTGATAAGATAGAGCGTTTTATTCTGGTAATTGATAACTTCAAGATTTTTTTCCATGTCATTATCCTAGCATAAAAGATGACATGATTTCTAGTTTATCGGCTATGGGGGATGTGTTATAATGTTTTTTGATGAAGGAGGAAGCCAATGCCTGATTACAACATAAATCTGACTATTCAAAACATTTGGACGATATCCAGGATCTTCCTTGATGTCGCCATAATGTGGTTTGTAATATATTTTGCGATCAAAGTCGTTCGCAACAATTCCCGAACGATCCAGATCTTTAAAGGGATCGTTTTAGTTTTGATCATTAACTGGATCGCCAAGATCTTAGGTCTGACGACGCTGTCTTATTTCTCCGATATGTTTATCAACTGGGGATTTCTGGCCGTCATCATCATCTTTCAGCCGGAGATCAGAGGACTTTTGGAAAGGATCGGCAAGACCAATACCTTTACCAAGATAACGACCCTGCTTTCCAATGAAAAAGAAAAGCTGGTCGATGAAGTCTATCGGGCCGTACTGGTATTAAGCGAAGAGAGAGTCGGTGCGCTCATTTCGATCGAACAGACGCAATCCATGCAGGATTTTATCAAGACCGGCATCCCGATCAATTCCATCGTTTCTAAAGAGCTGCTTTCAAGCATCTTTATGACGACTACACCATTGCATGATGGGGCAGTGATCATTCAGGGCGATAAGATCGCCTGTGCCAGCGCTTATTTCCCGCCGACCAATCTCGATCTTCCTTCCCGCTATGGAGCCAGACACAGAGCGGCTTTGGGCATCAGCGAGATCAGCGATGCTTTGACGATCGTGGTATCTGAAGAAACCAGTACGATCTCGATCGCTGAAAAGGGCAAGATCTTCTCTGTTGATGAAAAACAGTTGAAAGATTATTTGCGCCGGGTCATCTTGAACGATGAGATCGAGATCCGTGAGGGAACAAGACAGAGATCTTCGCTTTTTGTCGATGATGAACCGGAAGTAGTTATCGATAAGGAGGGCGATGAACCTAAGAGTTCACTTTTAAGTCATCTTTTCAAAAACCGCAAAAGAAAGAGAAATGATGCCCCGGCAAATCAAGAGGACATCATGGCTGATGACATGAAAGTTCCTCACAACAACCGTATCAAATATGAAAAGACGCATGATTCCCATGATGATGTGATCATCTCGCAGGATGATGACGTGATCGAAATTGAAGATACGACGAAGACAGGAGGTGATGACGATGCGCAAAAATAAGCGAAACGCACATGATCCTAGGTCAAAGGTAGAATTAGCCAACCGCATCGCCGATCAGTCCAAACGGGTTTCCAGTGTTTACAGCAACATGGAAGAAAGTGTCTTTAGAAGCTTCCGTTTCATTTCTTCTTTTGTCGATCGGGTGATCTTTTCTAAATATCTCATGCCTTTAGCGGCTTTGGTATTGGCGTTACTGTTATATCTTTCTGTCAATATCAATACCGAAAACAATCTGTTTACGACGCCGCTTTCAAGCGCCCGTACTTTAAACGATGTAGCGGTCAGCGCCCGTTATAATTCGGAATCTTTCGAGCTTACCGGTCTGCCTGACACCTGTACGGTCGTTTTGACAGGGGAGGCTGCCAATGTGAATAACGCTTCGCAAAGAAGCGGTACCTGCCAGGTCAATCTTGACGGTTTAACAGAAGGTACGCATACGGTTTCGCTTGTAGCGATGGGTTATGGCGACAATGTTACAGCTACGGTTACCCCCAGCAACGTTACTGTGACTTTGCTTAGAAAAACTACAGCCCAGTTTGAAGTTGATTATGACTTTGTCAATGTCGATAAGATGGATTCAAGATATATTTTAGGTACGCCAGAATTCTTAGATGGCAACCGGGTCAATGTCAGAGCTTCCCAAAACACTCTTGATTCGATCGCTTTCATCAAAGTTCTGATCGATGTGACCGGGGTAAATGCCGATTTTGAAACCGAAGCCAGTCTGGTCGCTTATGATGCCAGAGGCAACGTGGTAAATGCCGACATCATTCCAGATACGATCAGAGTCAAAGTGCCGGTATCATCTCCGCATAAAGCAGTACCGATCGTATTGAATATAAGCGGAGAAGTGCCAAATGATCTGGCGATCGAAAACATCTCGATGGATCAGCAGACGACCATCATCTACGCTAATGAAGAAGTCCTCAATTCTATCGAACAGGTCGATGTCAATGTCGATGCTTCTACGCTGACTCGTGATACCCAGATCTCCGTGCCGGTCAATCTGCCAGAAGGTGTATCAAGTGCTGATGTAACGATGGTCAACCTCAATATTACTTTAGCGGCTTCTGTTACTAAAGTCATTGAAGATGTACCGATCAACTATCAAAATAACAACAACAACTATGCCGCTGTCATTGAAGGCAATGAAACCAGAGTCAGTGTCGAGGTCAGCGGTACTCAGACCAACATTGAAGCGATCGATGCCGATGATTTGTTTGTCTATATCGATCTTGAGGGTCTGGAGCCGGGTGAGCATACTATTCCGTTAGAGATCCAGTCTAACAGTGTCAATAACTATGTAACATACAATATCCTGAAACCGACGATCAAGATCACGCTCGTCGGCGAGGGACAAGGTGAAGGAGATACAGTAGAGTAATGGGTAAATATTTTGGAACAGACGGTATCAGAGGTGTAGCCAATGAAGGCTTAACGATCGATATCGCTTATAAAGTCGGAAGTTTCTTAGCTGATTATTATAAAGGACAGAAGATCTGTATCGGTAAAGATACCAGACTTTCCTCTTCAATGTTTGAAAGTGCATTGGCTTTAGGCATCAGTGCTCATGGCGGCAAGGCTTATCTTTTAGGATATACCAGTACGCCTTGCTTAGCTTATGTCGTATCGCATGAAGACTTTGCCTGCGGGATCATGATCTCGGCAAGCCACAATCCCTACCATGATAACGGCATCAAGATCTTTGATAAAAGCGGTCTTAAATTAGATGCCGGCATTGAAAAAAAGATCGAAGACTACATCGACAGCAAAGAAGAATTGCCTTTAGCTAAAAATGAAGCGATCGGTTCGATCATTGATTATCATGAAGGCGTTGAAGATTATTTATCCTGGTTAGATGGTCTGTTTGATTATGATCTAAGCGATATGAAGATCGCTTTAGATCTCGCTAACGGTAGCTCCTGCTTTACAGCTGAAAGAGCTTTAGCTAAAAAGGGCGCTTCACTCAGCATCATCCATGATCAGCCCGATGGCATCAATATCAATAACAACTGCGGTTCTACGCATTTAAACAGTTTAAAAGAGCATGTTAAAAACGGGGATTTTGACATCGCTTTCGCTTTTGACGGAGATGCCGATAGAGTACTAGTCATCGATCATAATGGTGAAGAGGTCGATGGCGATAAGATCATGTATGTCTTAGCCAAATATCTTAAAAAACACGGTCTTTTAGAAAACAATACTTTAGTGACGACAGTCATGTCCAACATCGGACTTTATAAAGCTTTAGACAGGGCGAACATCGCTTATGACATCGTAAGTGTCGGTGATAAGAACGTTGCTGACTCAATGGTCAAAAACGATTTTGCGATCGGCGGTGAACAGTCCGGTCACATTATCAACAAGCATCATGGACTCTTTGGCGATGGTCTAAAGACAGCCATGAATATCCTGGCCGTGATCAAAGAAAGCAATCAGAGTATCGAAGAGCTTTGTGAAGATGTCAAGATCTATCCGCAGCTTTTGATCAATCAAAGAGTCAAAGATAAAAACATCGTCTTAAATGACGATGAGATCAAAAAACTGATCGATAAGATCGCTAAGGAATTAGGAAGTGACGGCCGCATTCTTGTAAGACCAAGCGGTACTGAACCTTTGATCAGGGTAATGGTCGAAGCTGACAGTAAAGAAAAATGTCATGATCTGGTCTATCAGGTGATCGATCTGATAAATGCGAAAGGTTATGGGGAGTAAAGAGCAGTCTTTGCTCCTTTTTTGTGCTATCATATAGTAAAGGTGATCTGAATGAAAAGAGTAATAAATGTTGTAGAAGATGAGAAAGATCTCAATGAATTGGTTAAACGCTATCTGGAAAAAGAGGGCTATGCGATCAATTCCTATCTGACTTTTGATGAAGCCTATTCCAATATCGATGAACATTGCGACTTGTGGGTCTTAGATATCATGCTTGATGACAAGAGCGGTTTTGATTTGATCGAAGAGATCAAAAGCCGCAATAAAGATATCCCCGTCATCTTCATGAGTGCCCGGGATAAAGAGTTTGACAGGATCATCGGTCTAGAAAAGGGCAGTGACGATTATATCACCAAGCCTTTTTCACCCAAAGAGCTGGTGCTTAGAGTGAATAATATCATGCGGCGGGTCTATAAAGATGATGAGAGGATCTTTATCGACGGTTATGAGATCGATGAGAATCAAAGAGTCGTCTATAAGAATAATGTGCCGATCGATCTGACCACTAAAGAATTTGATCTTTTGATGCTGTTTGTCAAAAACAAGGGTACGGCCTTTTTAAGAGAGCAGATCCTGACTAAAGTCTGGGATGAGAACTTTTACGGTTCGGATCGGGTAGTTGATGATACTTTGCGAAGGCTTCGCAAAAAGATGCCTAAGATCAATATACAGACGATCTATGGCTTTGGTTATCGTTTAGGTTAATGAAAAGATTAAGGATCTGGGCCAACAGTTTATCGCTATTGCAGCAGTTTTTAGTCATCGCTTTTTTAGTCGGTGTCTTTTTCATCACGTTCTTTTTTACGATCATGCCTAAAAGTATCGACAGTTTCGTCAATGACCAGATGCATGAATATCTGCATACCTCGCAAGACAATCTGATCGCCAATGATCTTTACTATCAGGATGACGATGATGCTGATGCCAATGTCAATCATTTTATCTATTCCAAGACTTCTAAAAAATACCAGAATGATCTCTCGCTGGAAGAAAGCGAGCTTTTAGACAATATCGATCCGGACATTGATTCTGAATATTATGACGGCAGCTTTTTGTATGACGGGCGCACAGTCGTCTATTCGATCAAGGATTTCGGCAATTACAGTATCGTATCCATCATTCAAAATGATTTCCGCAATGAATACCGCCACGCTTTAAGTGATGTAACGACCAATATGACCCTGATCGTCGTCTTTGGTCTATATACTTTTTTAGTCATCTGGGTCATGACTTTGATCTATCCTTTAAATCAGATCAAGGTCTATATCGATAAGATCAAAAACGGTGAAAAAGCCGCTTTAAACATCCATCGTAAAGATGAGATCGGGGAAGTGGCTGAAGCTTTGAACGATATGCAAGAAGAACTCTCTAAACAAGAGCGGATCAAAGAAGAGATGATCCAGAATATCTCGCATGACTTAAAGACCCCGATCGCTACCATCAAATCATATTCTGAAAGTATCAAGGACGGCATCTATCCTTATGATACCCTAGAAAAAAGCGTTGATGTCATCATTGAACACGCCGACCGTTTAGAAAAGAAGGTCTATAGTCTTATCACCTTCAATAAGATGGGCTATCTTGTCGATAATGCTCAAAGCGGCGATAATCTTCCTATGAAACCGATCATTCAAAAGGCGATCCTTTCTGCTAAAGTCATCCGCAAAGACATTCATTTTGAAACCAATTTAGAAGACATCAGTTTCCATGGCGAAGAAGAACCCTGGCGTATCGTTGTAGAAAATCTTATCGACAATGCCTTAAGATACGCTAAAAGCGTAGTCAGGATCGATCTTGATGAAGATGGACTTTTCATCTTCAACGATGGCGAACTGATGGAAGAAGAAAGGATCGAGAAACTGTTTAAACCTTATGAGATGGGCAGCGGCGGCAAATTCGGCTTAGGTCTTTCGATCGTCAAAAGAGTTACAGAAACCTACGGTTATCGGGTGCTGGGTGAAAATATGAATGACGGGGTCATCTTCAAGGTCTTGCGCCCTAAGACCAAACGCAAGAAACACCCTACACAAAAAGAATAATTATTATATAATAGTAAGGTATGAGTGAAATTGTAATTGATGGTATTAAATGCCGCTATTTAAAATATGGTGAAAAGGGCAAGACAGTGGTCTTGCTTCACGGCTGGGGTCAGAATATTGAGATGATGGATTATATCGGTCAGTTTTTGAAATCTCATTTTGTGGTCTATAATCTGGACTTTCCCGGCTTTGGACAAAGTGAGGAGCCGCCAAGAGCTTTCAGCGTAGAAGATTACAGCGAGTGGCTAAAACACTTTTTAGATGCTTTCAAGGTCGAAGATCCGATCTTTATCGCCCATTCCTTCGGCTGTCGGGTAGCTGTCCGCTATGCTTATAAATATCCGGTCCATCGCATGGTCTTGACAGGAGCGGCCGGGATCAGAGATAAAAGAGGTGTGGATTATTACGCCAAGGTCTATTCTTATAAACTGGCTAAAAACGTTTTATTGCATTCACCGTTTAAAAATAAGCTTACGGCTTTGCAAAACCGCTCCGGCAGTGCCGATTACCGCAATGCCAGTGGAGTGATGCGGGAAACGTTTGTCAAAGTGGTCAATGATGATGTCAGCGACATCTTAAAAGATATCAATGTGGAAACACTTCTGGTCTTTGGTGAAAATGATACGGCTACGCCGCTTGAAAAAGGCCGCTTGATGGAAAAACTGATGCCTGATGCAGCTTTGGTCGTCTTTGAAAATGATGACCACTATGCCTATTTTCATCAGCCTGACCGTTTCAATGCCGTACTTGATGCATTCTTGAAGAGGGATTATCTATGATATTTAAAATTATTGCCTTTATTGCCTTCGTCACTGTTTTTGTGATGATGGCCAAACATGCCTTGCACACTTTCCAGCAAAACCGTTACAGTTTTGAAAGATATACCAAGTGGTTATTGCGCTTTAGGAACTATCGTTTAAACGGTTATTTTGTCTATGTGGCCGGTGCCTATATCCTTAGTTTCATCTTTGATAAGTTTGATATCTTCAATGATGAGATCGCTATTGTCATCGTCACTTTATTCTATGGCATAAAACTGTTTTTAGATGAAGAAAAGAAAGAATATATCAAACCTTTAGTCTATACGGCCAGAGTCAAAAGACAGATCTTTACGATGGGGGTCTTGGAAACCATCATTTTGGGGGCGATGATCATAAGTGATGTCGATTATCTCATCATTGCTATCATCACTCCGATCCTGGCCTGGCTTTTAGTCTATGTGATGAATCTTATCAATCTGCCTTTTGAAAATATGATCAAAAAGTCGTATGAAGATGAAGCCAAAGCGATCATAAACGGCTATGATGAACTGATCAAAGTCGGCATCACCGGCTCTTTTGGCAAGACTTCAACCAAGAATATCGTTGAAAACATCCTTTCAGCTTCTTATTATACTTTGATGACGCCTAAATCCTACAATACGCCGATGGGCATCACAAGAACGATCAGAGAATATCTCAAACCGATCCATGAAGTCTTTATCTGCGAGATGGGAGCTTCCAAAGTCGGCGAGATCAGTGAACTGATGCGGTTCGTTAAACCAAAATACGGCATCGTTACTTCGATCGGTCCTCAACACTTGAATACTTTCCATTCCATGGACAACATCATCAAAGAAAAGATGCAGATGATCGAACTTTTGCCTGAAGACGGCACAGGCATCATCAACATCGATAACGAATATATCAGAAACTATCAGATCAAAAATACCTGCCAGATCATCACCATCGGCATTCATAATGAGAAAGCTGATTATCTGGCTTATGACATCGATTATGATATTGACGGCAGCAGTTTTAAAGTAAGACATGGCGATGAAGTGTGGTCTTTCAAGACGAAGCTTCTGGGTGAACACAATATTATGAACACCCTGACAGCAATCGCTTTAGCGAAGACTTTAGGCATGGATGATAAAGTGATTAACAGGGCCGTAAACAAGATCAAGATGGTCGAGCATCGTTTAGAGTTAAAGAAGATCAACGGTTTTACCTTTATCGACAACGCCTTCAACTCTAACCCGGTCGGCTGCAAGATGTCGCTTGATGTTTTAAGCAAGATGCCTAACCGTCATATCATCATCACTCCGGGCCTTATTGATCTTGGCAAAGAAGAATATCGCTACAACAAGGAATTCGGTGCTTATATGAAGGGTAAAGCCGATTATGTCTTCTTAGTCGGCAAAAACCAGACCAAAGCGATCGTGGACGGTCTTAAGAGCACAGATTTTGATATGGCAAACGTCATCGTCTTTGATACGGTCAAAGAGGCTATCGATCATCTTTATCGTAATTTCACCAAAGATGACACCACTCTTTTGGAAAACGATCTACCGGATGTTTTCTCTAATTAGTAAAGAAAGCGAGGCAAATGATGAAAATAAGCGTAGGAGTATTCTTCGGCGGCAAGTCTTGCGAACATGAGATCTCATGTATCAGCGGCAATCAGGTCCTGCACGCCATCAATAAAGATAAATATGATGTCATACCGGTCTATGTCGCCAAGAATCTGGATCTTTATACCGGCGTAGAGTTATATGATCTAAGCAATTACTATTCACTTGAAGAATTGACAAGCAAACTAACCAAGATTACTTTAAGCAAAGACGGCAACAGAGTCTATGTGAAAAGCGTCAAGAATAAGCTGTTTGAAAAGAAACAGGTCATCGATCTGGCTTTCCTTGCCATGCATGGTACAAGCGGCGAGGACGGCTCTTTGCAGGGTTATATGGAGATGCTCGATCTTCCTTATACTTCATCAGGAGTATTGGGCAGCGCCATCGGTCAGGACAAAGCGCTCATGAAGGCGATCCTCTCTTATAACAAGATCCCTTTAACTGACTGGTTCAGTCTGAATGAAGAAGATTTTGAAAACGATCAGGATACTTATTTAAAAAAAGCGGCCAAGATCGGCTACCCCTTGATCATCAAACCGGCCAACCTCGGTTCAAGCATCGGTATTGAAGTCTGTAAGAGTGAAGATGAATTCAACGATAAAGTAAACAGCGCTTTGGAATACGATCATAAAGTAGTGATCGAAAAAATGGTCGAAAAGCTTAAAGAAGTAAACTGTTCAGTCTTAGAAACCAAAGACGGCCCCAAGGCCAGTCCGATCGAAGAAGTCTATAAGAGTAAGAGTGATGACATCTTGGACTTTAAAGATAAATATGAAGGCGGAAATAGTGCCAAGGGTACTAAAAAGATGCCTTTAAAGGGAACTAAAGGTACCAAAGGCGGCGGGATGGCCAATACTTCCCGCAAGATACCGGCTGATATCTCTGAGAAGATGACTAAAAAGATAAGTGATCTCTCTTTAAAGACTTTCAAGGTCTTAGAAGCTTATGGCTGTGTCAGGATCGATTATCTGATCGATGAAGAAACAGATAAAGTCTATGTCAACGAGATCAATTCGATACCCGGTTCCTTGGCTTTCTATCTTTGGGAGAAGGCGGGGATTCCTTTTGATGAATTATGCGACATTATGATTAGATCAGCGATCAAACGCTATCGTGACAAAGAAAAATTAACATTGTATTTTGATACCAATATACTTAGTAATTTTAGGAGGAAGTAAAATGGCTACACCACACAATGCTGCAAACAAGGGCGATATCGCTAAGACTGTCCTGATGCCCGGCGATCCGCTCAGAGCGAAATTTATCGCTGAAACTTTTTTGAAAGAACCTAAACTGTTCAATACCGTCCGCAATATGTTCGGTTATACCGGTACTTATGAGGGCAAAAAGATCTCGGTCATGGGTTCGGGCATGGGTATGCCCAGCATCGGCATCTATTCTTATGAACTTTATAAGGATTACGATGTCGAGAATATCATCCGTATCGGTTCAGCCGGTTCCTATTCTCATGATGCCAAGGTCTATGATGTGATCTTGGCTACCAAGGCTTATTCAGAATCAAGCTATGCCAAAGTACAAAGCGGCTATGATTCCGATATGGCTTATCCAAGCGAGGGTCTGAACCTCAAGCTTAAAAAGGCCGCTGAGAAACTTAATATTCCGCTCATTGAAGCCGGTGTTCATTCAAGCGATGTCTTTTATCGTGAAGGTTCTAAAGACTATATTAAACCGATCGTTGATCGCGGCTGTATCGCTGTAGAGATGGAAAGTTTCGCTCTTTTCAACAATGCCCGTGTCTTAAACAAGAATGCGGCCTGTCTTTTGACGATCTCCGATTCTTTCGTAACTGATGAAGTGACTACGGCTTTGGAAAGACAGAATTCTTTCACCAATATGATGAAGATCGCACTAGAGGCAGCTGTCAGTGAAGAGTAATCTTTTATCCAAGATCATAATCGTCATGATGGTCGTTTTGATGTTTATAATGGGAGTCATGACGATAGCGATGCCTGCTATGGGTTGATATGAAAAAAAGAAATATCAAACTGTTCTTCATCTTCATCTTAGTGATCATGATCGCTTTAAGTCTTTTCTATCTTTATCAAAACCGCAGTGAACTCCTAGGTTTAAATAAAGAGGTGGAAGTGCCTTTTGTGGAGGGAGAAGAAAAAGAGCCGGATTATAGCTGGGCCCATCGTTTATTTGACGCCAATAAAGAGATCAATGCCGATTATATCGCCCAGTTCCGTTTTGAAAGCGGTCTGATCGACGAAAGAGTCGTAAGGGCTGAAGACTATGAAGAATATCTGCATACCGACTTTGAAACATTAGAATACAATATCAACGGTACGGTCTTTATGGATCCCAATGCGACGCTTGATTCGCAAAATATCACTTTGTACGGCCACAATCGTTCCTGGTGGGCTCCGCCGCTCATGTTTACCAAACTGCATGAGTTGGAGGATGAAGCCAACTACGAGGCCAACAAGTATATCGATATGGTCTTTGAAAATGAGATCAGAAGATATGTTGTCGCCCATGTCTATAATATCGCCATTGATGAAGATAATGTCGTAAGCCCTGTCGAAGAAGGCATGGAATACATGTTTCCGTATTTTGATAAAGAGGCTTTGGAATATTATCTTGAAAGGGTAAGCGAGTTAGAATATTATGACACCGGCGTAGAAATTGAAGACGGCGACCGATTTTTGACTTTGCAGACCTGTGTCAGTGATGCCAATGGAGTAGTTTCCGGTGTGCGCTTTATCGTCGTCGCCAAAGAGATCGAAGTTTTAAAAACGAGGGCTAACTAAATTTTAATGGGGTCTAGTGATTTCTCCCTTTAAAATTTAGTGGGGTCTAAGATTATTAAAAATAATAAAGATAGAGATATATGAGTTATGTATATCATCTATCTTTTTTATATTATG
>CALVFL010000037.1 GCA_944326825.1 uncultured Erysipelotrichaceae bacterium | reverse complement strand
CATCCTTCATCATGCCGTTAAAATCTTTTGAATATTTAAAAATAGCTTTCTTTGCTTCAATACTTTTCTTTGTGACCACCTTCGCACCAACCGGTCTGCCAATTTGCTTCCCATTCGCTCTGGCAGTCTCCATTCCTTCACGAGTCCGCTGATGCAGGTATTCCACTTCTTTCTGAGACTGAACAAAGGCAAGTCGAATCTGCTCTCTCGCCAGCGCCATTAAGTATTTGTTAATTCCTTCCAAAATATAATCCACCATCTCTCCAGTCATAGCAATCTGAGAAGACAATGCTTTCCGATATGTCTCTGTATTGATATGCGGCTCTTTTAAGAATACAAGCTCCACACCTTTATCATACAGTTCTTTGTACAGTTCAAAGCCTTCATCCGCATTACGGCTCATTCTGGAAACTTCATCAAAGATAATCGTATCTCCCGGTTTCACTCTTTTCAACAACACTTTAAATTTCGGTCTATCAAGTTTCGTTCCTGTATATGCTTCCTCATACAATATTGCAGTCGGATATGCTCTTAAAATATTGCGAGCCTGTCTTTCGATACTCTGCTGGGGAGTACTGATACGGCAATATCCAAAGATGTAATTTACGCTGTCCATAAGACACCTCCAAGCCAAAAATAATACTGATTTAAAGGCTCCCTTAAATGAGATAATCTTTAAATCATCCAAATTGGCGATTTTTCTTAAATTTATTACTTTTCTTCATGAACCTTTAAAACAGTACTCTTCGCTTATATCTTATCATGAATTACATTTTCTTTCAACTCTATAATCATTATATACAATGTTTTTATTAACCTGCGGGAGCCTTTTTGATTACACACAAAAAGGAGAATCTCAAATATGAAATTTCAGACTGTAGACCTGACCAATCCGGATTTGGATTTGGATGCAGATTTCATTCACAAACTTTGTGAAGTAGAACCCCGCTTGCGGATTGACCGTCAGGAAATCTTTCCACAAACACCCATCCGCACCTCAAACGATATCATCTTCTACCTAGCAGATACGCTAACACAATATCCACAAGAACGCTGCTATGCTGTTTTCCTTGATGCCGCTATGTGTCCAATTGGACTCACATGTGTCGGCGCCGGTTTCACCGATACCTGCCCGGTCAGCTGCACCAAAATTGCACAGACAGCTCTGTTGCTCAATGCCACCGGAGTCATTTTAGTCCACAATCACCCTTCCGGTCATCCTGCCGCACCCTCTAAAGCAGATGTCCAAATGGCGAAAAAGCTGACACAGTTGCTGCGTATGCTTGACGGCATGCAATTACATGATTTTATCATTGTGTCCAGAAACCCGGAAAAACGTGTTTACAGTATGCTTAAAGATGAATCACTTCTGGACAACCCCGTCAAAGATACCAGGAAACAGGAATATCAAGTCGTATAGCTTTACTTGTATCTTATCTATATGTCTGGAGAAGCAGCCAAAACACAAACAATTCCCCAGTCGCAAAACTGGGGAATTGCTATCAGATACAAAGAACATCTATATCATATTAAAATGCCGGAATGCTGACAGAATCGCTTCTTCCTTCTCCGGAGGACACGTTGGCACTCTGTGACCTTCCGCACCCAAGTTAAAATTCTCATGCTTCTCAAGTCCACATTTTTCTTTTACCTGTGCAATGTATAGAGAAGACACACTCAACCCATGCTGGCTCTTTACCCATTCTTTGATTTCCCTGTAAGTAGCGCTGCCCTTCGTACCATTCAGATATTCCGAATCTTTCGGCTCATAATCCTCATAGGCATAGACGATTTCCTCATCGACCTTTTTCCTACCCAAAAGGGCAACCGTCTCCACATGAGCAGTAAAAGGAAACATATCGACCGGCTGTACTTGCAAGACCTTATAGCCTAACTCATCATAGATCTTAAGATCTCTTGCCAAAGTACGGGGGTTGCAGCTAACATAAACGATCTTTTGAGGTGAAGCGATGATACTGGCTTCAATAAAATCCCGATGCAGTCCCTTGCGGGGCGGATCAACGACGATCACATCAAAATGTTTCTTCTTTTCAGCCAGATCAATCATCAGCTTTTCAGCTTTATCACACATAAAAACGGCATTATGAATATCGTTGAGGCGGGCATTCTCTTTAGCGAGTTTTATCGCTTCCTCAACTACTTCTACGCCATATACTTCTTTGACTTTATCGGCCAGATTTAAAGTGATGCTGCCAAGACCGCAATAAGCATCTAAAACGATCTCATCACCTTTAAACTCACAAAAATCAATGACTTTTTGATATAACTTCTCTGTTTGCAAAGTATTGACCTGAAAGAAAGACAAAGCTCCGATCTTGAATCTTTTATTCAACAGATGATCTTCATAGTGATTTTTGCCATACAACAAGATATTATCTTTGCCTAAGATCACATTGGTCGAAGCCGTATTGATATTTAAAATCAGTGAAACAAGACCTTTTATCTTTTCTTTGATCTCTTGCACGATGGCTTCTTCATGTAAAAGATGTTTGCCGTTGATGACGATGATTACCATGATCTCGCCGGTATAATGGCCTCTTTTGATCACGAGATGCCTTAAAAGACCTTCTTTACTCTTTTCATCATAGACGCTTAAATGATATTTGTTTAAAATATCTCGGACTTCCATGATCGTTTTATCAATGATATCATCTTGAATATAATAATTATCTATCGGTACTAAAGTGTGTGAATTGCGTTTATAAAAACCGCTTTGGATCTGACCGTCAATCATCCTTAAAGGTATTTGAGCCTTGTTGCGGTAATGCAAAGGATCATCGGCTCCGATCGTTTCAGCGACGATCTTTTCATCGAATGCTAGATATTGATTTATGGCTTTTATGACCCAATTTCTTTTCAATGTCAGCTGATAAGGATAAGCGATATGCTGCAGCGGCATCGTTCCCACTCTTGTCAAAAGCGGATCTTTGGATACGACCCGATAGGCAGAAGGTCTTACAAGTTCTAAGACCTTGGCAAAACCAAAACTCTTCAAGACTTTCTCGACCCTGACGATGACGATCTCATCGGTGATGCTGTTTTCAATAAACAGTGTAAAACCGTCAACTTTAGCTACGCCATAACCTTCATCGCTGATATCGACGATCTTGACTTCTAAAATATCATTCTTTTTGACCATAACCTTATTGTATCAAAAAAGGTCTAATATTTAGACCTTATTCGCTTGCTTCTTCGTTTGCAGTATCTTCTGCTGTTTCCGGATTTTGAGCAGCTTCAATCTCTTCGACAAGTTCTGGATTCAGCGGTTCCGATACTAACTGAATGATCTCGTTTTCCGACATGGCATTTTTAGTAAGTTCATAATAGATCATGCCGTCATCTTCAGCGTTGATGAAGTTGTAGGCATTGATCGCCAGATCGTACATCTTTTTGGTGTCACTTGAAGTAAAATAGGTTTCAAGCGGCAGATCAGTCTTGACGATCTCATAAGCACTGTTTATTAACTCTTTGATCTCATCCTTGCTTAAAGAATCATCTGTGTTGATATTGACTCTTAATTGACCGGATGGCAAAACGACATCCACGCTCTCTACGCCTTCCAAAGCCTCGATCTCGCCTTTGATCTTAGACATATCTTCGCTAGTGATGGCTGGATCAAGATCACCTTCATAACGATCGCCAAAGATCGGTGTTCCGGTATTCATAGCCGATGAAAGTAAGATGCCGCCAAAGATAAGACAAGGCACAACGATAATGATGATACCGACGATCAGAAAGATAGCCGGTTTAGACAGTTTCCTTTTCTTTTTGACTGTTTTATTCAAATCTGTATCTTTTTTAATTTCACTCATAATCAATCACCTTAATAATTCTAGCATACTTTTAAATACTTGGCTAATCTCTTGAATCAAGCCCCTCTTTGACCATTTGAGAAGCCAGTTTCGGATTAGCCTGACCCTTAGACTTTTTCATGACTTGACCGACTAAGAAACCTAAAGCTCTATCTTTGCCGTTCTTGTAATCTCTTATCGATTCCGGATTTTCATCGAGGACTTCCTTTACCAGCTTTAAGATCGCTCCTTCATCAGATACCTGCTTAAAGCCTTTCTCTTTAACGATCTTGACAGGATCTTCCCCCTCCAACATCATTTCCAAGACTTCTTTGGCCTGTTTAGAAGAGATCTCTTTAGCTATAATCATATTCACTAAAGACGAAAGCGATGCAGGCAATATTTTTGTCGAAGCGATATCACTGTTATGTTTGCTTAAAAGACCAGATAGTTCACTGAGCAGCATATTGCAGGCGCTCTTGGCATCCTTGGCCGTTTCCATCATCTTTTCAAAATAAGCAGCTAATTCTTTATTGGCCAAAAGCTGATTTACATCGTAATCATTTAAGCCATACTCTTCCTGATAACGTTTCTTTTTAGCTTCCGGGAGTTCCGGCATTTCATTTTTGATCATTTCGATCTCTTCGCTTGAAATCATGATCGGGAAAATGTTAGGTTCAGGGAAATACTTATAGTCAACACTGCCCTCTTTTTTCCTCATCAAGACGGTTTCCATCTTCTTTTCATCAAAGCGGCGGGTTTCCTGATCGATCTTTTCCCCGTTTTCAATAGCTTCGATCTGTCTTTTGACTTCATAGTCGATAGCGTGTTTAATATTGGCGATAGAGTTAAGATTTTTGATCTCGACCTTTACGCCCAGTTTCTTAGAAGAAGCTTCCTTGACCGATACATTGACATCACAACGCATAGAACCTTCTTCCATCTTGGTATCAGATACATCAAGATAGTTTAGAGTCTGGCGCAGTTTTTCAACATAAGCAGCCGCTTCATCGCCGCTTGTTATATCCGGTCTTGATACGATCTCGATCAAAGGTACTCCAGCCCGGTTATAATCGATCAGAGTTTCATCATATAAATGGAACTGTTTAGCAGTATCTTCTTCCATGTGGATTCTTTCAATCCTGATCTTTTTAGTTTCACCGTTTACTTCTATATCGATATGACCGTCTTTGCCTAAAGGATGAAACTGCTGGGTTATCTGAAAACCTTTGGGAAGATCGGAATAATAATAGTTTTTACGGTCAAAACGCAATAAAGGATCGATGTCTAGGTTTAAAGCGATGCAGGCTTCAATGGCCTTTTTTACTGCTTCATGATTGACGCAAGGCAAACAGCCGGGCATACCAAGATCGATCTCATTGACTAAAGTGTTGGCTTCAGCCTTAAAGGTATAAGGGGCGCCTGAAAACATCTTTGTCTTGGTCTTTAGTTCTAAGTGGATCTCAATTCCGACTACTGTTTCATAATTCATACTAGAAATCCTCCTTGAATAGATCTTTTAAACCGGTAACTTCTTCAATAGCGGCACCGATATTAAACATATCGCTCTCTTTAAAGGCATTGGCGGTTATATTGACTCCAAACGGCATTCCTTCCTTAAAGCCAAGCGGCAAAGTCATAGAAGGAAGTCCGCCGAAATTGCCGATGATCATGTGATTTTCCGCTATGAGATAAGCATCCGTCAATTCATTGATCTTTTCTTCACTATTTATCTTAGGCGCTGTCATCCCGCTGGCCGGAGCGATCAGGCAGTCAGCTTCTTTTAATTCCTTAAGGATCGCTTCGACGATCAATCTTCTGACTTTATGAGCTTTTTTAAGCAAACGATCCTGATTTTCTTCGAATAAAGAATAAGAACCGACGACAAAACGTTTTTTGATAAAGGAAGAAAAACCTCTGGTACGGGTATTTATCATCACTTCTTCCATTGAATCGCCATCGACCCGATGGCCAAAGCGAATACCATCCAAATTAGAATGATTGGCCGTAGCTTCAGCATTGGCGATGATGAAATAAGTGCCAAAGATACACCTCATCAGATCATTGTCAAAATAGACATGTCTGATGATGGCACCTTTTTCTTTTAATCCTTCCAGCAGTTTATCAAAAGCTTCTAAAATAGTTTGATCATTTATTGCTTTGATGACATTATCAAAGACTAAGATCTTCTTTCCTTTGACATCGCCGTTTAAAAGTTTGGTATATTCTTCAACTTCTTTATAAGAAGAAGTCATATCCAGATCATCACGGCCGGCCAAAACTTCCAAAGCCAAAGCAGCATCATGGACATTGGCAGTAAAATAACCGACATGGTCAAGACTTGAAGCATAAGGAATGACTCCATAACGGGAGATGCGTCCGTAAGTTGGTTTTACCCCTACAACACCATTAAAGGAAGCCGGTTTTCTGATCGAATCGCCGGTATCCGTTCCTAAAGCTAAAGGCACAGCGCCGCTGGCCACAAGAACAGCACTGCCGCCGCTTGATCCGCCGCTGATGCAGCTTAGATCGTAAGGGTTATGACAAGGACCGATGTTGGCGGTAAGATTGCTTCCGCCCATGCCCAATTCATCCATCGAGGTCTTGGCTACGATGACGCCGCCAGCCGCCTTTAATTTTTGAATGACCGTTGCATCAAAGACTGGCACATAGTTATCAAGAATATTGGAAGCCGCTGTCGTTTTGATGCCTTTAGTTGAGATATTGTCTTTTACACCGACAGGTATATTAAAAAGTTTACCTTCTTTGGTACTTAGCTCATATTCCGGTATCGTGATCGCAGCATTCAATTTAGCATTGTAGTTCACGATCTTGTCATGAGCTTCTTTGAGCCTTTGACTTGGCTCAGTCTTTAAGATTTCCTCTATCGTCATTATTTCACCACCTTAGGCACTACAAAATGCCCTTCCTTGACTTTAGGAGCGTTATATAACGCCTCCTCTTTAGTTAAGATATGATCAGCTTTATCTTCTCTTAAATACTCTGTCTTTACATCAAATGGAAAGATCATCTCTTCGACACCTTCTGTATCGATATGATTTAAAAGATCAAGCTGAGCATTCAAGACTTCAAAATCTTTATCGATCGAATCGATCTCATCATCACTCAATTTAAACATGAGATGTTCAGCATATTCTTTGATCGCTTTTTTATCCATACTATTCCTCCAACATCCTCTTAAATTCTTCTTCACTTACTATTTGAACACCCAGATCTTTAGCTTTATCAAGCTTGGAACCGGCTTCATTTCCATAGATTACATAATCGGTACGCTTTGATACGCTGGAAGTAACTTTAGCCCCCAAGGATTCTAAGATGGCCGTCGCTTCACTTCTGGTATATTTTTCAAGAGTACCGGTCAAGACACAGACTTTATTGCTGAAGACAGATTCTTTGACTTCTTCGCCCAGATACTTCATATTAAGCCCATAAAACTTGAAGTTTTCGATCATCTTGGCGTTGTGTTCATCTTTAAAGAAATCATTTATCGCTTCAGCCGTTATCGGACCGATATCTTTGATCTGGCTCAATTCTTCACTTGAAGCCTTCATTAAAGCATCGATATCTTTAAAGTGCTTGGCTAGGATCTTGGCAGCTTTCTCGCCCACCTGACGAATACCCAGACCAAACAGAAGGTGTTCTAAAGAATTGGCTTTAGAATTCTCGATCGCTTCGATCAGATTCTGATAAGATCTCTCGGCAAACTTTTCCAAAGACAGGATTATATCTTTTTTAGATTGCAGTGTATAAATATCTTCAAAGGAATTCAAAATACCCTTGTCATGGAACAATTCAACTCTTTTGACTCCTAGACCATCGATATTCATGGCATCTCTAGAAGCAAAGTGAGCGATTCCCTCGACTATTTTAGCCGGACAGTCATTATTGATGCAATAATGAGCTGCTTCACCTTTTAAACGATAGATCTTCGAGCCGCAGATCGGACAGACCTCAGGAAATACATAAGGTATCTGAGTACCATCCCTTCTTTCTTTGATACTTCTGACGACTTCAGGGATGATATCGCCAGCCTTTCTGACGATCACGGTGTCATTGATCCGAATATCTTTATCTTTGATATTGTCTTCATTATGCAAAGTGGCATAGGAAACCGTTGAACCCTGCAGTTTAACGCTCTTTAGTTTAGCATTAGGCGTACACTTGCCTGTTCGCCCTACCGTAATAAAGATGTCTTCGATGATAGTCGATACTTCTTCCGGCGGAAACTTATAGGCAATAGCCCATTTAGGGACTCTGGAAGTAAAGCCTAACTCTTTTTGAATATCATAACGATTGACTTTGATGACGATGCCATCGATCTCATAAGGCAGATCATGCCTAATGGCGATCGTATCTTCGATATGTTTATAAATAGCATCGATATCATCCATGAGCCTTATCGTATCATTGACCACAAAGCCTAATTTCCTAGCATAAAGCAAGGATTCATAATGCGTTGAAGCATTGATGTCATCTGGCACATAATACCAAAATCCATCTAGTCCCCTTGAAGCAGCGACCCTTGAATCAAGCTGACGGATCGAGCCGGCAGCCGCATTGCGGGGATTGGCAAATTCTTCAAGACCCTCGCTTCTTCTTTGAGCATTAAGCCTTTCAAAAGAAGCCTTAGGCATATAGATCTCGCCTCTTATCTCATAGCGATCTTTATAGGGGATCGTTTTGGGGATCGAAGGGATCGTCTTGACATTGGAAGTGACATCTTCCCCTTCTACCCCGTTGCCTCTTGTGGTGGCTCTTAAAAACTTGCCGTCTTCATATATGAGGTTCATCGCTAAACCATCGATCTTGTATTCCACGGCATATTCGATCTTGCCATAGACATCGGTGATCTTTTTGGACCACTCTTTAAGTTCTTCATAAGAAAAGACATTGTCTAAAGAAAGCATCGGTTTATCATGCCGCACTTTTTTAAATTCATCAAGCACTTCATAACCAGGACTTTGCGTAACAGAATCAGGATCATAAAGTTCTGGAAATTCAGCCTCCAATTCCTTTAATTCTCTAAACAATGCATCATATTCACTGTCAGGTATCGTCGGTCTATCTAAAGTGTGATACTCGTAATTATATTGTTTCAGTAGTTCTCTTAGTTCTAATAAGCGTTCTTTCTTCTCCATAACGCAACTATTATATCATTTTATACTTAATATTAAAATCAAAACGAAACCCTCATTTGATATATTTCACTAGCCTAAACCCCATAATAAAAGACGGGTGTTAGAAAGATGACTTTTCTAGATCGACCCGTCTTATGATCACTTCAAACTATTGGTCCTTATATGCGTTAAATAGCAACACGGTCACAACAGTGAAGCAGACTACGATCAGTGTTGGACAAACGATGATAAGAGCAGCGCCAAGATCGCCAAAGAAATTGTTGCCCGGAGGCTTTAGAAACATGTGGGCATTAGCTGCTGTTATAATACATGCCGCTACATATATGATCAGCAGTGTAACCTGTTTATTATTAACTTTTTTCATTTAACCATTACCCCATTTTAAAGTCGCTTCATGATAGTATCCATCAACATGCCTGGACTTATCTGAACATGTGAAAGTTATTCTTGCAGACCCACCAACGCTGATAGCTCCAGGAGATGTTCTACTGGTATGACCACTCGAATAAAAATCTCCGTCAATGGTATAGTAGATGTGTGTCCCATCCTGTAAATGATAAAAAATAGTTCCATCAAACTGTCGAGTAATATGTAAATCAGGCACAATGGATGGTGTGTAAGTTCTTATAAGTGAAACATACATCACTCTCTTTATAACTCCGTAATTTCCACCCTCTGATGTTTCGCAATAAAATGATATTTTTGGTTCATATAAAACGTCAACTTTTAAGGTGACATACAAAGTTCTGTAAGTAGCAGCAGCATCTTTAGCCACAACATTATCATTTTTATTAAAAGCATTAAAGGATTCTCTTGCCTCTTGAACAGTTATTTGTGCATCTTCAGCGTATTGTTCTACCAATTCATCAAATGTCATTGGATCAGAAACAACAACATCATCTATTGAAACTACACCGTCTTGAAATGACTCGTTAGTATTCCCCTTAATGGTAGAAGTGCCAAACAAAGTGCTCACCAGAACTAGGCTTAATATAATTGATAATTTTGTTTTCATTATTATAACCTCACTATTTATGTTATATAAAATTGAAATCCATTTTTAATAGTAATAGAAATAGTACACTTTCAAAAAATACTAACCACTAACAAATATTAAGCGTGTCCCCATTTCAACCTCGTAGCAACATAGAAACCGGCATAGTGATTAGAAGCATAACTACAACCAAAAGTAACCGACGCTCCCTCTCCTATTCCTATCTCTATAGAAACTCCAACAGTTGTAGTTCCGTTATCATAAAAATCTCCGTCGATAGTATAATAAATATGGGTAAAATCTTCCAAATTATAATATACAGACCCTGCAAATTGTTTTGAAAAGCCATTATATACTCTGTTCATATTAACATTAAGGACTTTCTTAATAGAGGCATAACCTCCTCCTTCGGAAACCTCGCAATAAAAGTTAATTTTTGGCTTATAAGTAGTAGTTACGTTTAGTGTATCAGATAGGGTCCTATATTGGGCACTAGCAGTTCTCTTAATCGAATTAGCATCTGTACCCATTGAAGCATAGAAAGAGGCTCTAGCTTCATCAATAGTAACTCCAGAATCCTCCGCATATTGTTCGACCAGCTCATCAAAAGTCATTAAATCAGAAACTTCAGCATCATGAAGAGAAACTTTTCCTTGGTACTCTTTAGAATTATCATCGTCTGCAAGAACAGGAGAAATGCCAAAGGCCAAGATTATAAGTGAAAATGCCAAAACAATTTTAAATGTCTTTTTTAACATATTATTCCCCTTTCTTTAGGCCGATCCTTTAATCAATAGGCTATTTCTCAGTTTTGATCGGTAGTGAACTGTAGCCGACCATCTTTGTCCATTGGTATATACCCCTAACTCAGCCAAAGCTCTAGTCCCTTTCTTCACCTAAATCTTAACACATATACAAATGGAGTAAAAAGACTTTTTTTACATTTATAATAATGTTATAATATTATTAGTGATAATTTATACAATACTTTTATAAAGTTTTTGCACTTAATTCCCAACTTTCAATTCTAGTTATCTTCATAAAGCGAGCTTTCAAAAGCAGTTATGTCGATGAATTCACCATTGCAAGAGGCTGAATCATTGAGCAGTTTATCTTCTACAAACGGCTTGGTTTCATTATAGATACCGATAACTTCTTCTTTGTCAAAGCTTTGCACATAATAATTATAATTGCCGCCGTCATCATAAGTTATGGATAAAGATACGATCACATCGTTATAGGGATATTTCTTTTCATTGTTTTTTGCTTCTTTCAATAATTCGCTTTGCAGATCATGAACATAAGAAAGCATCTTTTCATCTTTGTTTCCATCAATAAATCTTGTTTCGTTAAAGGAAACATTGTAATACGTTCCTTTATCATCATCAAAAAGGTCTATGGAGAGATTAAAAGAATTGATCTTTTCTTTGCTTAGAAAACTCTGATTCAAACCAAAGCCGTCACTCATAATGCCCAGATACTTTACCCCATAGCTGGCTAAGATAAAAAGCGCAAAGGCTAAAAGAGCGGCTATTGAGATCTTGAATTTACGTTTATAGACGAAGTTCATCAAAAGATAATAAACAAAGATCAAGGCAAAATAGATCACTATTGAAGTAAGATCATCTAACGGTATGACAAACAACATCAAAAGGATGACTGATACGAAAATGATCAAAGGGTAGCCCCAGATCGATTTAGACACACCGCCAATATCTTCGCTCTTGCGGCTGTTGATGTCAAAAAGCAGAGATATAAAACCGATGACAAACAAAACAAGCAGAATGAGATAAGGGCTATATACAAGATATGAGCTGCCTTTATTAAACAGATCAATGGCTCCGCCTATAGCATCGCTGACGATCTCTGAGATCATGAAAGCTTCGATCGGGAAATTCTGATAAGTCACATTGTAGCCGATGATCACACTGCCTAAAAAATTCATAGCACTTATCCAAAACATGATCGGCAAAACACAATAAGCAATAAGACCGATGATCGCATCAGAAATATTGTTGAATTTAAGGATAATGGCTGTAAAGATGCTTAACAGACAGATGATGATAAAAGCGATCAATACCGCCATAAACAAGATCAAGGCATCAAAACCCTCTTTGATGCTGTAGGGCAGCAAAAAGAAGATGATATTGGCTGAAAAGATGATCGTAAAAATGAAAATCAGATTGGTAAAAACGACTTCTCTTCTTTTTAAAGGCAGACCAAAATAGACATCTGCTCCGCTTTTAGAAAAGAGAAAACGCAAAAGATAAAGCGGCAACACCATGCACTCCACCACTAACAAGACTCCGACCGTACTGCCGTTATAATCATGAGGACCTTTTTCAAAAAGAAAATCCAAAGTAACGATCGCAAAGTTCAAGATCGCCATAAAGATCAGCATATTGGCATTAGCTTTAAACAGATACTTAAAATACTTCTTATTCATGGACTTTACCTCGGCTTTCCATTTCATAGATAAACAATTCTTCAAAATCAGTCGGCAATACATCCACTAAAAGCGGCGCATGTTCATTAAGTTTATTCAATACTTCTTCTTTTTCACCCTTGATGACCAGTTCAATAACTCTGCCGCTGACTTTAGATCTTAAAATATCAAGATCACTGAATTCACTTAGTTCTTTAGCTTCGCTAAAGACGATCTGATATTTATTGATCGAATCTAAAGAAGTCATCAGTTCGCCAGAAGTCTTGATCACTCCTTCATCAAGGATACCGAAACTGTCACAAATATCCTGCAGCTCTTTTAAGTTATGCGATGAAATGATGATCGTTGAATCTTTTTCTAATGTCAGATCGATCAGACCTTTCTTGATCTCAAGCCTGATCAAAGGATCAAGACCGTCAAAAGCTTCATCCAGCAGTAACAATTTAGGTTTGATGGCCAAGGCCATCATCAAATAGATCTGTCTTTTCATGCCTTTAGAAAAATTATGGATATTCTGGGCCGGATTCAATTTAAAAGTCCGCAAGTAATGCTGGTAAAGTTTTTCATCAAAATCATAAAAAGTCTTATAGAATTCTTTTAAAGAATTGATCGTCGTAACTCTGCCATAATACAGATCATCACTGACATAGAGGATATCTTTGCGGATCATCTCATCATAACAGGTATCGAAATCATCAAAATGGACAAAACCGCTATCGCTTTTGATGATGCCGTCAATGATTCTGAGCAGCGTCGATTTGCCAGCACCATTGACGCCCACCAGACCGAAAATGGTATGATCAGCCACTTCAAGACTTAGACCATTCAAGACACATTTTTCATTAAAACTTTTATTGATGTTGCATATATTGAGCATCGCCTTAACCTCCGTATATCTCTTCGATCACTTTTAAGAATTCTTCTTTCATAAGACCTTGATCCTTATAACTTCTGACAAGCTCCTTTAATCCTTCAAGATCGGTGCTTGATTGCTTGATGTCAGCTACAAAAGCACCCTTTTTAGGCATCATATAGATATATCCTTCTCTTTCGAGTTCCTGATAGGCTTTAAAGACCGTATTGGGATTGATGCCCAGATCTAAGGCCAGACTTCTCACTGAAGGCATCTTTTCATGCGGCTTCATGACCCCCAAGGCTATAAAGTTGATAATTTGATCTCTGATCTGTTCGTAGATCGTTTTTTTACCATTAAGACTTATCGTAAACATCTGTATTACCTGTACTATCTGTATTATAACAGATTAGATGACTTTGACAACCATAAAAACAAAAAAGATCTTGTTTTGATAGTTTTAGCCATAATAAAAGGATATAGATAACGCCATGACTAAGACAGTTACTATATCCTGATAAAGAGTAAATGATCACATTATGGTTTGACTAATCCTTTAAATCAAAACCAATGTATCTCATTAACCCAGAAAGTATAAAAGACAGATTGTAGTATCAATTAGGTGATATCTTTTGCATTCTTCCTACTTTTTTTGCATAAAGTAGCAAAATTATGGTTCTGATAGTTACAACACTAACATTTAGCATAGGTTATTTTCATGACGCAACTTCATTGACAATAGAGGTTGTTATAACATATACATCTGTATTTGATGAAACAAAACTAAAATCAACATTGATACTTTGAATAGAATCGGGGTACGATTCTCCCAATGGTATTTGTGTATCTTCTAAATTAAACGAAATGGATATTTCACTCGGATTACTAACGTCAAAAATACAAGTATCTTGATTGGGAAAAATAATATATTTTTCCTCTGATCCTGACAAGAAAACTGTTCCAGATATATTGGCCTCAAATTTACCATTTAGTATTCCTGATGATAATAAACCTTCTAACCCTTTTATAGCATTATATTCAATAACTACCGTCATCGTTTTAGGACTGTCTGTTGAAAAAGATACTTCGTTAATCATAGCTTTCTCAATAACAGATCTCGCCGGGAGAACGATATTGTCCATATCTATGCCTACGCCGTATTTTGAATCATTTGTTTTATACCCTAAATAAAAGCTAAGACATGATACAATTATAGAAAAAACTATAAAAAGAAAGATAATTCTTTTTTTATTCATACCATCTTACATATTTACCAGTTGTAAACTGTAAATTAACGTTCTTACTACTCTGACTACAATCAGTATATATATATTTTATTTTTCCTGTTGTTGTAGTCATTAAAGAACCTGTTTTGCAATAATACATAGTGTAAGGCGGAACAGTGACGGTAGCTGTCAGTGTTTCTGATTCTGTTTGGCCATAGCCAACCTCAACCTCTCCGCCAATTTTCCACAATATAAGTTCTCTCTCGGCTGCCGCAGAAACATTACCAGTAAACTGTTTTGTTCTTGTATATGTAACTGACATGCTTTGGGAAGTTTCGGTTTCGTTTATTGCTTGATGAGTTTGTAGTCCGGTAGGTCCGCTGCTTGTATCGCTCTCATTATATGCTACTGTATATTGGCAGATTGGTCCCTTGGTCTGCGCACCTTCATCTTCACTTTCTGCGAAAACAACAGAAGGCATTACGACAATCAATAGCATAGCAGTTATTAGAATTATGTTTAATTTACGCATGATAATTCTCCTTTCATCGTTATAATTAAATACGCATAAATGGCTTTTAAAAACTATTTATTTTTAATTATGTTTTGTGGTTAAAGGTGGGTTAAAAATATCAAAAATCCAAACAAAGCTAACCGACAATTTATTGTGTCATGCTTTTCTAAATATAAATGTTTTCAAATATTATCGCAAAATAAATAATAGAGAAAATAAAATTTATTTATAAAAGCACAAAGCAAAAAACAATCTCCATTCTTATATCTTTGAGGGTTATAACTTAACATAATAATCCTCCTATCTTCACATTTATTTTATCACATTTATTGTTTATATTATACGGATTTATTAATCATATATAATAATCATAACTAATATGTTAATAATTAATTTATCATCATATCAAGGGTGCTTATATAATAAAAATACGAATATGTGATAATAAATAAACGTTAG
The DNA here is from genome assembly GCA_944326825.1 of uncultured Erysipelotrichaceae bacterium. Taxonomy (GTDB): domain Bacteria; phylum Bacillota_I; class Bacilli_A; order Erysipelotrichales; family Erysipelotrichaceae; genus JAHHTG01. Next base: position 388 of record CALVFL010000037.1, on the reverse strand, counting down.
ATTTAAATTCCCGAAAGATATTTGGAAAAGACTCTCTTAATCAGACATATTGAAAATTATAGAGCTATTTTATTTTTTTAGGCACACTAAATTTGCAAAATTTAGAAATAAAGCGATATATTATTTTAATACATCAGGGTATCACTGTTTCCATATAAAACATAAAGTTCACATCGATCATTAGCCATAATAAAAGGATATAGATAACGCCAAGACTAAGACAGTTACTATATCCTGATAAAGAGTAAATGATCATCAGCCGTTCAAAAACGTTCGATAATCATTCTTCTTTTGAGTAAAGAAAGATAATAGAGAAGCAATAGTGACAAGGATGAGGATGATAAGCAAAGTGATGAAGTAATCAGTTATCTGGATATTTAAGATATTA
>CALVFL010000036.1 GCA_944326825.1 uncultured Erysipelotrichaceae bacterium | reverse complement strand
CTTAGAAGCTATGGAAGAATAAAAACATGGGCCAAGTAAAATTCACCAAAAATGGTGAAAATAACTCGGCCCAAATTGGTGAAATTAAGTCGATCCGTTTTGGTGAAAATAACATTGACATTATCACTTTATAACTCTTATTCACATTGAAGTCTTACTAACAAAATTTTATACATAGTATAAAATAATTACAATACAGTTCTTATCTAAGAAAAAAAGACTCCTATTTCTAGAAGTCTTGGCTCCACACCATCAACATAATGGTCTTCGTGAAGTTTCATATAATTTAATTTAAACATTGAGTTTACAAAGTTTACAAAGCACTTTACTTTAGTTGTAAATTATATTGATTAGCAATTATGCACTAAAAGCCAAACACCATATTTTCGCTTCTCAATGTACAACCATTCTTTTGACAGATAATTTATATACCAGAAATAACAATATCTTCTTCCCGAATACTTGTTGGTAATAGCTTATTGATCTCTTTTTGCGTTACATTTAAGCTAGCTCTATTTTCCATATCCTCATGTGTTAGATGGAGCATTAACAATTCCATACTGCTATTTACTTCATCATAATGAGGAAGTCTTGCTTTTATTGGTAAGCAAAAAGAGTTTTCAATCTTAGAATATCTGCAAGGTGCAGATTTCTTATAAAACAAATGCTTATACATAGCTTCATTTGGCACTTCATGTAAGAAATGATCTCCATGCGTACATTTACAATTTGGGCAATGATTCATGTAGTAAGAAGCGTTCACTGTTTTCGAATATGACGGATAATATCGCAACTTCTCCATATAATCACCAAGCTTTCTAGGCATCCATTCCAAGTAAGTTAGAATCTGCATATTTATATTAAGTTTATAATTATCTTCCAAAGCATAACTTCTGTCCGTCGCTAGCAAAACAACTTCAGAACTTTTCCCGCAACGAAAACAATCTCGATTCATTTTAAAGATATAGAGATTTTCACAAATGACATTAGTCTTATTAAGCCATTTATTAAACAGCTTAATATCTGCTATATCTTCGCAATACCAGACTTTAGCATCCCAATCAAATTTAGCTCCCAATACTTTAGCCTCATTCTTTTCTTCATAAGGAACATTTAACATAACTTTCATTCTATTTTTCCATCCTTTCATAAATTTGAAACACATACTTCATGAATTCTTTAAATTCATCATCGATTTCACTACAATCATTTATACGCTTTAATTCTTTATAAATTGTCTGCATGTACTTTTTTAATGCTTTATGCACTCTAGGATTTCCCACAACATTGATCTTCTTGTTCAACATGTTTGAAATCAAAAACTCTTGTTTGGTCAGACCGCTAACCTCAACATACCGATTGATCTGCTCATTTTCTTCCGATGAGACTCGAAACGCTATAGTTTTGTTTCGCCATCTCCCCTTCTTATCCAATCTTCTCTCAGACATAATCATCACCCAAGCTTTCATTTAGTTTCTTGGCCATATCATCCTGAACGCTAGGAAACAAATGAGCATAACGATAAGTCACGTGAATGGATTCATGACCTAATCGATCAGCAATCGCAACTGCTGAATAGCCCAAATGAATCAACAAAGATACATGAGAATGTCTTAAATCATGAACTCTTATTTCTGGTAATCCAGCCTTTTTTGTTCCTCTTTTCAAAGCCCGATTTACCGAACTTTTTGTAACTGGAAACATTCGATCTTCGATATCATCAGAAGGTAAAAATACAAGCTGAAGATAGTCTTGCAGCTCATCACAAAGAAATTTCGGCATCTTAATTTTTCGAACACTCTTGATTGTTTTTGGAGAAGTAATATAGTGTTTTCCTTTTAAGATATAAAAGGTTTTATTGATTCGTACTTCTCCCTTTTCAAAATCAAAGTCTCCAGGAGTTAGTGCAAGCATTTCCCCTTCGCGAATTCCAAGCCAGTACAAACATTCAAATGCATAATAAAACATCGGTTCATCCATCATGCATTCACGAAACTTTAAATACTGTTCCTTTGTCCAAAAATTCATTTCAATTTCGCGATCATTTCCCATATTTCCAACAACATGCGCTGGATTACTAGACAGTCCATAATAGCGAACCGCAAAGTTTAAAATCGCATTCAACTGATTATGGATTGTTTTTAGAAACGATTTCTTATAGGTAGATCCAGTTTTTGGATCTACCGTTTCAAGAATATGTGTCTGCCATTCCATCACATCCTGAGTCGTAATAGAGTTAACTCTCTTAGAAGAAAAGTAAGGAACTATATGTTTATAAATTATGTTTCTCTTCATAGACAATGTACTTGGCTTTAATCTTGGCTTCTGACTCTCCAGATACAAATCACAGAAAGAGCTAAATGACATATCCAACACACCATGAATTTTTCTTTTTTCTTCAGCCTCCCATTTAAGTGCATCTCTTTTTGTTGCAAAACCACGTTTTGTTTTTCCATGAAATTTTCCATCTAATTCTTTTCGAGAATACTTTACATACCAAGTATTATTTTTAGGATCTTTATAAGCTGGCATAAGACACCTGCTCTCTATTATCTAACCCACCGTAAATTTTACTTTCGAAGAACTTTCGATTGATTTTTCCACAAATGACCAGATACCCTTTTTCTTGTAGCTCATCATTCAATTTACGAATGATCTTATAAGCCATAGGAATCGAAATCGACATACATTTAGAAACATCACTAGCACTAAGAAATAATTTGTTGTCTTGCATACTGTTTTCCTCCTTTTATTATTTCTTTTCGGAAAACAAAAACACCGAATAGATACAGTATCTACACGGTGTTACAATGCAATCAATATCAATTGTAATCTTCATGACCTCACTTGTATTTATAGCCTAGAATCGCTATAATTCTAATACGCGGTGCGATCTATCGTTGTGTAGGTACCACCATTACCTATGCAGGTTTCAAAGAGGACCAGTCTTTGAAACTGCCGTGTTTTTCTATTTCCATTATCATTATAATATATATGGTACCATTTATCAAGTTTTTTGTTGATTTTTGTTCATTTTTTCTTTAAAATTTTAACAAAGGAAACCATTATGACTACAGAAGCACAGAAAAAAGCAAATAGAAAATATGAAATAGAAAAAACAGAAAATATACGCATTCGAGTCCCTATCGGGAAAAAGGAAATGATCCAAAAATGCGCCAAACTAAATAATGAATCCATCAATGGAATGGTCAATCGTTTAATTGATGAAGAATTATTAAAACAAGGATTAAAAAAAGGAGATTAAACACAATATAATTTATGTGTCTATCTCCTTTTTATTGTAATTGGCACCCTTAAATTTACTAAATTGCTTCTTCTTCACTTATCCAAATAATATTTCCTGAAGTTACATTAGCATCATATGCTTTCGATACATATTTTTGTTGACTTAATTCATAATTATATTTTAAATCGACAGCAAATACTGGAATGATTTTTTGAATCTTATTATACTTTTTCTCTAAACCCTTTTTCCATTTTTTATAATTTTCACTGTTTATTCGTCTTGTTTCTTTTAAAGCAAGCTTTTTTTGTATAAACTCATCATAGTCTTTTTCATACAAAAAATGTAATTTAACAAGAACCCTACCTTCTTCTTGATGGTGTTTGCCTTGGGGAAATGCAATTATACAAGTTTTGTCTTCTTTATATTCATCCTCTATATAATCAGAATCAAGAAAATCAACAATAATGTAATTGCCATTGAATCTCTTCCCTCTATAACTCTCATCTTTTGATGCTGAAATGACAATATCCTTAACGTCCTTTTTTACTTTTGCTCCATTATCTTTTACCCAAATTTTTTCAGTATCATAACAATCCACAATCATATTATATAAGTCTTTAGTAATGGTTTTTTGCTGTGAATCGCCTTTAATGTGCTTCGTTCCTTTTAATTCCCTGTTCGTTTTGCTCTTTTTTTGTAATCCTGGCTCTTCTGATCCAGGACCTTCTTCATTTTTTGATGGGCTAACAGAAAAATTCAAAACTAAATTTTCAGTTATGATCACATTTTTTTGCTTACCCTCCTTAGCTATACCACATTCCTCGGTATGATCGGCACGAAAATAGTAATTATATTTATCGTACCTATGCTTCTTTCTTCGTTCAATAATTTGTCCTTCCCCACCACATTTATAACACTTTAAAACATAGTTCCTATTGTTGTGATATTTTAAGTAACTACCACCGTCTGGTCGTACTTGATTTTCAATTTTGTTTCCATTCAAGTCAAAAACATCGAAATAGATTCGTTTATCCTTTTTCTCCATATATCTATCACCCTTCCTTTAACATATATAATAAAATACTCTAGATGTTATTCTGTTTGTATTTTTATTATATATGAACAATAATGAAAACTGTGGGAATAAAAATTACATTTGTCTGTCCAAAAATGAGAAATTCCTGAGAATTTTGAGAATTCTCACGGATTCTCGAGAAAATGTTTATATGTCTCTATAGCCGTGGTTGATTAGTGAAGTTATATTTACTTCTTCATTATCATGCTGCCGCGACTCCCCAAATATGTCAAGCTCACTAAATTCATTTGTTAATTCTATTAGAACACTATCCTTTATCTCTTTAGATTCTATTTTCATTAAATAAATTTCATCACCGCTCGGTTTAATTGCTATCTTTGTCTTTGATTCATTTTTGATTATTAGTGTATCTTTACAATTCAAAACATTATTTTCCATCCGATTTAATGGATGTTTTTGAATCTTTTCCCACATCTCATACAAGAATGTCTCATCTCCAAAGTCAGATCTTTTTAAAGCCGTACCCTCCATTTTATGCCCCATGAAATACTGACTTTCTAGAACTGTAAAACCAAGAGTATAAAGATGTGTCGCCATGTTTCTTCGAAGCAAATAGGTAGTGACATCTTTTTCTCCTAGATCATATTCCGTATCTTTATCTTCTGAAATACTAACCATGATTCCCGCAATTCGGGATTTTTTAATACCTACTTCATCTCTTAAAAATCTTCGTCCTGCGATCGTTAAATCATCTGAATTACAACGAGTTCCATACTTATTCCCACGGCATACAATTGGAAGATCATATACTGTTTTATAAACATTGCCATTCTCTTCTAAGGGAAATCGAACATTTGATGATAAAAAATCAATACGCTCATCGAGATATTCTTTAAAAATAGAAACTAGAGGCAATCTTCTAAACGCATTTTGTGTTTTTCCACCAGATTTCAATGTGTTGGTACGATACTCTACCGACTTAGTGATTTGGATATAGAAACAATTTGGGTAATTGATCATTTCTAAAATATCTCCATAATTCAAGCCACAAGCTTCATTATTTCGACAAGCAGTAAAAAACATAACTGCTAAGCCCAGGTACTCACCTTTATCTGTTCTAGGATCAGCTAAAAGAATCTGAAAGGCCTTCTTTTCTTCTTCTACCGTTAATGATTTGACAATAGACAATATGGCAGATTCCTGACTTTCACTACCATCTCCACCCCTTCTAAAATCAGTCGGATTAATCTCAAATGGATTATTCTCAGGATAAAACTCATTGAAAAAACATTTACACGGATCGTACATGAGATGGCGAATCGTTGAATAGATCGTACTGTCTCTATATTCATTCTTTTGTTGAATTTTTCTAATCAAATCATCCACATAATCAATATCAAAAGATTCTACAGGCTTACCATAATTTACATACGGGAAAATGTTGTTGTTATAAAAATCCATATATGTATCATTGGTCGATTCTTTATTATCTTGATTAATAAATTCAAAATAACGTTGAACAGCCCCCACAAAATTCAATTTTTGATATGGAGTATACTTTGGATACTTTGGATCAAATACTCTCATTTTTGCCTCTCTATTCTACTAATTGATAAATCGAATCCATATTTATTTTCAATCGATATTTCTACTTCATCTTGTTCTGACAATGATAAAGTTGCCACAATACTGACAGCACTTGTTCTAGGTTTTTCAGATTCATATCGTATTGCACCTTTAGAATCAGGAACCAATCGGGTCATTTTAGTTCTAAGTTTTTCATCTTTCATGAAAATTGTCATAAAGCGATTCTGTTTTACCCCAAGCACCAATTGCGCTGCATCATTTCCAAAATCACAATAATTTCGTGCAAACGGTGTATCTGTTTTCCTGCCCAACAAATAATCTAATTCACCTTGATTAAAATTTGCTTTATACAGTCCGTAATGTTGGAAATTGCTTTTGAAGATATCCCCGCCATACGAAAGAAAGTCTGTTTCTATTGTTCCTTTTTTAGAATCTGGAATTTCTGAAATCAGAGAATATCCTTTTCGTAATTTCTTCACCAATTTGCCACAAAATGCACTCAAGCTCGTTGGAGATATTACCTTTGTATTCTCACCTACAAGAAGATTCCCTTCAACAATTGAAAATTCACCAATATCTTTATCGTTTTGTCTTTCACACTTATTCATGACTTCTTGCCTTTGAATCAATAAAACTTCTGTTAATACTTCGCTACAAGGGACTTTACGATACAATTCCTTTCTAGAAAACTCTGCGAAACCACTTCCATCGTTGTATAACTGTTTACGGATAATCAATTGATATTTATCATGATCTTCATTGTAATCGTGCAGTGGAACAAAATCTTTCCATTGAAGAGCGCATACTATATTACTTTCTAATCCAGTGACAAGTTTTATATATGCCCCTAAATAACGACTATCTTTTTCAAGATTCTTTTTTATGTGCTTATACAATTTTATATTTTCTGTCTGTGAAAAATATTTGATAGTTAAGTGTTTTCTAGACTGATAATATGCTTTATCTTTTAAATTACTCTCTTCAATCACTTCATCTTTGATTTGATTTACTGTGGCATGTTTCATCTTAATAGCTTGATCAATCAAATCTGACAACAAAGCTTTAGCCTGATATTTCTTGCTCTCATCGTCAACTGATTCGTACAAATTATCTAATATTTCATTGACAAAGAATGATGAAAAATCATCTATCAGAGTTCTTCCGAATATAACTTCGCACAAATCCAATACTATTTCCATTTGTTTATACCCATATCTATTTTTGATAGATTCCAAATAAAAATAAACAAAGGTTTTTAACGTGATTGGTTTGTTTTTGTAAGCTTGCTTATATACTGAACAAATCTCTTTTCGTATATCAATTGGATTTTCTCCTTTTCGAATCGAATACGGATATTCAAAATTCAACCAATTTTCAATTTCTTCTTTAGAAGATTGCCGACAGTTTTTAAGCGTTAAAGGAAGTTTTACTTTGGACGAAGAATCTCGAGTCCCATCTTTTAAAAATCTCGGTTCTACAGCATAAGCTCCTACACGATAGCTATTATTTTTTGAATCATAACTTTTCGTAAAATAGAAAATAATCTCTTCTGTAAAATGAAATAATTCTGCCGTTTTTCTTTGTTGGTTCGTTTTTCGTGTGGACTCTTTAAAACCATCATTAAATATTTTTCGAATGTTTTCTCTTCCCTTAAAGAATTGTTCTTGTGGTAAATTTTGAGAATATATGCGTGGTGACAAAGCCTGATACTGTCCTTCTTTATTCAAAGTATAATGAGTTACATTAAATTTTAAATGATGATTACCTGATTTAAATTTTAAAAAGCTTGATCTTTGCCTTCGTTTCACATCATTGATTCCAGATGGAAACAGATGAATCTCAGAAAGATTTTCTTGAGCAAAAATAAGTGATATCTCTGTATTATTCAAAATGATTTCATCGTAATCATAATAATAAAATGAATCAAATGGCATTGTTCTTAGAAGATAATCTGTTAAATAAAACTTAATTCCTGTATCAGAAATATGATTACCAAACACTAAGATTTGATCGTTAAAATCTGAAAATTTCGAAGCATACTGATCCAAATCTGAATAAAAAATCGATTCTAAATTTGATCTTGATTCAAAATTTTTCTGCCAAAACATTGATAAGTTTTCATCTGAAAAGACAAACAAAGTGTGTACATTTTTTAATTTTGGATCTCTCATCCATTTTCGAATGAAGAGAGGAGAAGCATCTAAGATAACAGAGCCTTCGTAATCTGAATCATGAAAACAATTTAAATTTGAAGTGAACAGATAATATAAAATATGATTTTCGATCAAACTTTCTTTTTGATTTTTCATATAAATCGAACTTAAAATTTGAATTAAAACCGTTGAAAATTCAGAACCTCGTATTGCTTTTCTAAGTTGATTTTGAAAATCTTGAACCAATTGTTCATCAAAAATATCATAAATTGTATGGTTTAAAAACTGTTCAGGATCCTCATTCAATTTCGATAATATGTCATAAATTTCTTTTTGATTGAAATGTTCCGTTAAGAATTTTGAAAAGACATGAACACTATTTTTTATGTTTTCTTCTCTTAATGGAGTTAAAGTGTAACCACAAAAACAATGATAGAAATGTTCAAAATCTTCTCTAGAAAAATCATAAATTCGGTTTTCAGAAATGAGTTGACCGTATTGTTTTTTAAAAAATTTATATAACGATCCATCTTCTTTTTTGCGAGGACGATCCATTTCAAATTTTGATTTTATGGCCATCATCGCAAAGATTGTATTTGTAATCATTCGTGGATTCCAACGAAAAAAATCATTAGATAAGGAATCAAAATCAAGGATCAATCCGTAATTTTGAAAACGTAAAAACCGCTCCAAATCAATTGAATCGCTTGATGTATTTTTGACATAGTCAACTAATTCATTCTCCATTTCTTTATAACTTTTCATTGAAATTCACCTCACTTAAAAACACAACAAGCTTATTTTTGGCAATTGCACCAAAATAATTATTTTTATTTTTATTAGTATTAGTTGCCAATATAATAATACACCTTGAAAATATTTTTAGTCAATTTTTAGTCAAAGGCATAAAAAAAAGCCCTTAAATGCTTTATTTAAAGGCTTTTTGATGATAGCGGGTTTATTCGAACTCTATAGTTCCTGGTGGCTTGGATGTAATATCATACACCACTCTGTTACAGCCCTTGACCTCATTGACGATCCTTGAAGCTATTACTTCTAGCACTTCGTAAGGCACCCTGGCCCAATCTGCCGTCATGCCATCAATCGAAGTCACCGCTCTTATGGCTACAGTATAGTCATAAGTCCTCTGATCACCCATAACCCCAACAGATTTATTATTAAGGCAGGCTGTAAAATACTGCCAGATCGTTTTATTTAAACCGGCCTTTTTAAACTCTTCCCTCAATATATAATCCGATTCTCTGACTATCTCCAATCTTTCTTTAGTGATCTCGCCCACCACTCTGATGCCAAGCCCTGGTCCAGGGAACGGCTGACGATAGACGATCTCTTCATCAAGACCAAGTTCAATACCCAAGGCTCTGACTTCATCCTTAAATAAAGTATTGAGCGGTTCGATCAGTTCGAATTCCATATCTTCAGGAAGGCCGCCGACATTGTGATGCGATTTGATCGTTTGAGCAGTCGATGTGCCGCTTTCGATCACATCGGTATATAAAGTACCCTGCGCCAGAAATTTAATCTTTTCATCAGTCACGATCTTTTCTACTTCTCTATCAAAAGTATAGATAAACTCATTACCGATGATCTTTCTTTTCTCTTCGGGATCTTCCACACCTTTGAGCTTGCTCAAAAACTGCTCGCTGGCATCGATCTTCACTAAATTGATATCCATGTGTTCATTACACATCTTAACAACATCTTCGGCTTCATTTTTCCTAAGCAGACCATGATCAATAAACATGCAATAGAGATTCTTGCCGATCGCCTTTGACAAAAGCATCGCTGCTACTGAAGAATCCACCCCGCCGCTTAAAGCCAGAAGCACCTTTTGATCCTTGACTTTAGCTCTGATCTCTTCAATCTTGCTTTGGGCAAAATCTTTCATCGACCAGTTGGCCTCACAACCGCAGATCTCAAACACAAAGTTTTTCAACATCTCTAAACCATATACCGAATTTCTTACTTCCGGATGGAATTGAACAGTATAGATCTTCTTTTCTTTATTTTCACTGGCAGCGAATCTACAGGTAGCAGAACTGGCAATACCTTCAAAACCTTCGGCGAGTTCTGTGACCTGATCGCCATGCGACATCCAGACTAACTGATGCTCTGGCAAGCCCTTGAATAATAAAGAATCCTTTATATCGATATAAGCCTGCCCGTACTCTTTTTTTAAAGAAGGCGAAACTTTACCGCCAAGTTCAAAATGGGTAAGCTGCATGCCATAACAGATCCCTAGGATCGGTAAGCCGCTTTCAAAAATCCGCTTGTCAGCCTTAAAGCTGTTTTCATCATAAACACTGTTGGGACCGCCTGAAAAAATGATCCCCTTAACATCACCTTTGGCATAGATCTCATCCAAAGTGATCGAATGATGACAAAGTTCGCTGTACACTCCAAACTCTCTGATCCTTCTGGCGATCAACTGATTATATTGACTGCCGAAATCCAAAACGATAATCTTATCAGCCATGACTTACCTCCAAATACTAGTCTATTATACTAGATTGAAGAACTTTAAAGAATATCTTACAATAAAAACATGACATTAAAATTAGAAATATGCTGCGGCGGCATCAATGACATCGAACTTTTGAAGGATCTCCCTATCGACCGCATTGAATTAAACTCCGCTTTAGAGCTTGGCGGTTTGACTCCCACTATCGAAACCCTTAAGAAAGCCAAAGAGTTGACCGATATTCCCATCGTCACGATGGTAAGACCGAGATGCGGCAGTTTTATCTATTCGGCAAGTGAATTAGAACTGATGTATAAAGAAGCAAAGCGCCTTATCGATAATGGCGCTGACGGTATCGTTACCGGCATCTTGGGTGATGATTACCGAGTCAATGTCGAAGCGATGCAGAAGATGAAAACGATCGTCAAAGATAAAGAACTTATCTTTCATCGTGCTATCGATTCCATTGAAGATAAAGCCGATGCCGTCAATACCCTGATAAATATCGGTATCGATCGGATCTTGCTGATGGGATTAGCGAGCGAGGATTTCTTAGACTCCATTAAAAGGATCGCCCATTTGAACGAGAGTTTCGGCAACAAGATCGAATTTCAGCCTGGCGGCGGCATCAATGAAGATAACATCCTCGATGTCGTCAAAATGACCAAAGTAACTTCGATCCATGGCTCTTTTAAAGAAAGCATCGAAGACCCTATCAGTAAAGAAACATATTATCAGACATCCCAAAAACGGATCATCAATCTTTTGAAGATCTTAAAAAGATTGTGATAAAGAAACAATTATATAAATAAGGATGTAAAAAGAAGCCAGCACGGCTTCTTTTGATCAATCATCACTCAAACTCCAGGAAGGAACGACATTGCTCCTTTTGACTAAGACGGTCTTTTGATGATCATTCTGATTTAAGAAATTGAGGATCGCTTCCTCTTCTTCATCGCTGCAGCCGATCAAAGGCACGACACTGAGCGAACGGCTTAAGATATCCGCCACCACGACTATCGCATCCACTTCTTTAAAGGACTCCCCCTTAAAACAAGGAATGGCCGTTTCATTATCCGTGCTCAAAGTCTTAAGATAACCGTAATCACAAGGATACTGCTCGCCAAAACTCTTTGGATCGCTGCTTCCTTTTTTATTAACGACAGTGAAGTCGCTGGATAGATATATCGTGTCTAATTTCTGCCAGAACAAGGCATTATTCTCTAGTTCCTTCATTGTGTAAAAATCTCCTGACTAATACTAGCACAAATAATCACTATTGTAAATAATTTCATATAAATGAAAATAGTTTTCAAGTGTTATATTTGATTTTCAGGTGCAGTTTATTTAACAGCTCTTTTACATCATAGACATTTGCTTCCATCATTGAACTGAGCACGATCATCAAACAGGCATAGGCGTCACTTCCGGCTTCGTGGTGATCAAGATCGATCTTTAAATATTCGCTGATCGTATTAAGTCGATGATTGCTTAGATAAGGCCACATCCTTCTGGATAATCTCACCGTATCAAAATAAGGAAAGTTATAATGATCCAAACCATAGGCATCACAGACACTGTTTAAGACCGTGATGTCAAAATTGGCATTGTGAGCACAAACGATCGCATCATCAAAAAGTTCTTTTAAAAAATCTGCATAATGATCAAATTCATACTCGTTCATGACATCATCAAGAGTCAGATGATGAATATAGGTAAACTCAAAAAAGCGCCGCTCTTTTTTGGGCAGGATCAAAAAGGAAGATGAATCTGAGATCTCCCCTTCTTTAAAGATGCTGAAACCAAGCGAACAGGCGCTGTCCATATAACGGTTGGCCGTTTCAAAATCTATTGCGACAAGCTTCATAATCCTCTTTTTTTAACTTGTTTATCTTTTGCGAAATAATTCATGTATTTGCATACCATGTAACGGCTGAAACATTCAACACATTCAACTTTGCCGTCATCAAGCATGATCTCTAAGCGATCCACCTTACGCCCTTTGATGTATTGCCATGAAACGATCTCATCATAATAAACGATGACACAATCATTTTTAGATGCCCGGTTATAAAGGATGACATAGTCCATCGTAAATTCAATAAGGACCTTGGAGGGCAAGAAAAAGAAGCCGAATAAAGCCGCCCCGATAAGGATCGCACTCAAGGTCGTCGAATAATAGATCGAAATGACTCCCCCGATAAACATGAATACTAAAGCCGAGGTCGGTTTGACTTCAATGCGGTATATTACTTCTTTATCTTTGGGAAGATTATAAGTTTTGATCACTTTGCTGTTCATATTTTTAGTATAGCATAAGTTATGTTATTATATATGAGGTGATAACGAATGAAAAATTTTACATATACTAAAATACATCAGGATAAGAATTCCAAAGCCCGTACCGGCTTATTGAATGTCTTTGGCAAGATCGTCAAAACACCGGTCTTTATGCCGGTCGGCACAAGGGCTACAGTCAAATTCTTAGCGCCGGAAGATCTTAAAAAGATCAATGCTTCGATCATTTTAAGCAACACCTACCATCTGCATCTAAGACCAGGTGAAAAGATCGTCAAGGCAGCCGGCGGACTTCATAAATTCATGAATTATGATGGGCCGATCTTAACGGACAGCGGCGGCTTTCAGGTCTTTTCTTTAGCAACCACCAGAAAGATCAAAGAGGAAGGCGTTACTTTCAAATCGCATCTTGACGGCACCAAACTCTTCATGTCGCCCGAAGACAGCATTCATATTCAAGAAGACATCGGCAGCGACATCGCCATGTCTTTTGATGAATGTATCCCTTATCCCAGCACTTATGAATATACTAAAGATTCGACGATGCGGACTTTAAGGTGGGCCAAAAGAGGTCTAGATGCCCATACTAAAGAAGATCAGGCTTTGTTTGGCATCGTGCAGGGCGGCGAGTTTGAAGATCTCAGGGAATATTGTGCCAAAGAACTTGTCAAAATGAACTTTGACGGCTACTCGATCGGCGGCACTTCAGTGGGCGAAGATAAAGATACAATGTACCGGATGATCGATTATGCCATTAAATATCTGCCGGAAGACAAGCCCCGTTATCTCATGGGCGTGGGAGCGATAAATGACATCTTAAACGGCATCGAAAGAGGGGTCGATATGTTTGACTGTGTCTTGCCGACAAGGATCGCTAGACATGGCACACTTATGACAAGCAGCGGCCGCATCAACATCAAAAAGAATATCTATAAGGATGATTTTACGCCGCTTGATGATAACTGTGATTGTGAATGCTGCAAGAATTATACCAAAGCTTATCTGAACCACCTGTTTAGAAATAACGAGGGTCTAGGCATGCGCCTGCTTTCGATCCACAATCTCAGATTTTTGATAAGACTTGTTGAAGATGCCCGCAAAGCTATCGAACAAGACCGTTTTATAGAGTTTAAAGAAGATATTTTAAACCGTTACAAATTTGATGAAAGAGGTTTTTAAATGCGTGTAGATGATTTTGATTTTGATTTGCCAGAAAGTCAGATAGCTCAACATCCCAGTGAGAAAAGGGATGAATCAAGACTTTTGGTCTTGCATAAAAATACCGGAAAGATCGAACATAAACATTTTTATGACATCATCGATTATTTAAAACCGGGCGATGTTTTAGTCAGGAACAATTCCCGGGTCATACCGGCCCGGCTTTTCGGCATCAAGGAAAAGACTTTGGCTCATGTTGAACTTTTGATTCTCAAACATGATGCAAACGATATTTGCGAATGTTTATGCGGCAATGCCAAAGCCATCAAAGAAGGGACCATCATCAATTGCGGCGATCTGCTTAAATGTGAATGCATCAAGGTCAAAGATGAAGGCATCAGGATCTTTAAGATGCACTATGAGGGCATCTTTATGGAAGTGCTGGAAAAACTGGGCAACACTCCGCTTCCACCTTACATCCATGAAATGCTTGAAGATAAAGAACGCTATCAGAATGTCTATGCCACTATCAACGGTTCAGCCGCCTGCCCGACAGCCGGCTTGCATTTTACCAATGACTTATTAGAAAAGATCGCTAAAAAAGGCGTCATCATCGCTGATATAACTTTGCATGTCGGTCTTGGCACTTTCAAGCCAGTCAAAGAAAATGAAGTTGAAAAGCATCACATGCATTATGAATATTACTCGATGTCCAAAGAAACAGCTGATATCTTAAATAAAGCCAAAAAGGAAAAGCGGCGGATCATCGCTATCGGCACCACTTCTACAAGGACTTTAGAAAGCGTGATCGCTAAATACGGAAAGTTCAAAGAATGCAGCGGAGAAACCAATATCTTTATCTATCCGCCTTATGAATTCAAAGCGATCGATTGTCAGATAACCAATTTCCATCTGCCTAAATCAACACTAATCATGATGATCAGTGCCTTCGCCTCTAAAGAGATGATCTTAAATGCCTATAATATCGCCATCAAAGAAGGTTACCGTTTCTTCTCGTTTGGCGACAGTATGTTTATCGACAATGAATAACTATCAGAAACTCTTCAAACAAGAGATAGCTTCTTTAAAAGGCAGACCATCTCTTTTGCTGCATGTGTGTTGCGGCCCTTGCAGCGTTTATCCTTTAAAACTTTTAAGCAGGTATTTTAAGATCACGATCTACTATGCCAATTCCAACATCTATCCTTATGAAGAATACACTAAGCGTCTAAATGAATTAGAAAGATACCGGAAGATGTTAAATAGCGATATCGAGATAGTCATCGGCTCTTACGACAGCGATTATCAAAAATATCTCTCACCTTTTAAAGACCAGAAAGAAGGTCTGGACCGCTGTGCTTTATGTTACATGTTAAGGATGAAAGAAGCTTTCGCTTATGCCGATAAAAATGCTTATGACTATATTACGACGGTCATGACGATCTCTAATCATAAAAATGCTGATTATATCAACTATATCGGCACTAAGCTGAGTGAAGTTTATAAGCATACCAGATTCTTGTATGCCAATCTTAAAAAAGACGGCGGCATCGATAAAAACCGGCAGTTAAATGCCAAGCTTGATCTTTACCATCAAAACTATTGCGGATGTATCTATTCAAAACATCTTGCCAAACAGATTTAAAAATGCTAATATATTTTGGCACAAGAATCTGTCTACGTAGCTCAGTTGGATAGAGCATACGCCTTCTAAGCGTACGGTCGGGGGTTCGAATCCCTCCGTGGACGCCATTGGTTAATTGAACACATCTTGAAGATGTGTTTTTTTATTGCTGTTTGCTGTATCATCCACATATCCTGGTATGCCGTAATGTTAAATATCGGCTAAAAAACCGTAATTTCTTCACTTTTTTATTGACATAAACACTTTAAAAGTATTATATTAAAAAGGCTTGATCGATAATAGGATTCCTGCGTGGAATCTATATATTAGTTCAAGATTTGGCACACATGGAAATGTGTGCATAGAAAATGAAAGGAGAATGAAATGCCAACAATTAACCAATTGGTTAGAAAAGGTCGTAGTGAGAAGACTTACAAATCTAAGTCACCTGCTTTAAACAGAGGTTACAACTCATTAAAATCACGCCCAACTGATATCTCATCACCGCAAAAAAGAGGTGTATGTACCCGTGTTGGAACGATGACGCCTAAAAAACCAAACTCAGCTTTAAGAAAGTATGCCCGTGTTCGTTTATCTAACGGTATGGAAGTTACAGCTTACATTCCAGGTATCGGTCATAACTTGCAAGAGCACTCTGTCGTCTTGATCCGTGGCGGTCGTGTTAAGGACTTACCTGGTGTTCGTTACCACATCATCAGAGGTACGCTTGACTGTGCCGGTGTCAATGACAGAAGACGCAGTCGTTCGTTATACGGAACTAAAAAGCCTAAGAAATAAATCATGAAAGGAGATTAAAATGCCAAGAAAAGGACATATTGCAAAAAGAGATGTATTAGTCGATCCTATTTACAACTCAAAGTTAGTTACGCGTTTAGTCAACAAAATCATGATTGATGGAAAGAAAGGCGTAGCTCAAAATATTTTATACAATGCTTTTGACATCGTAGAGAAAAAGACCGGCCAGCAGCCGATGGAAGTCTTTGAAAAAGCTTTGGACAATGTAATGCCTGAACTTGAACTTAAAGTCAGAAGAGTCGGTGGTGCCAACTATCAGGTACCGGTTGAAGTTTCTGATGAAAGAAGACTTACTTTAGGATTGCGCTGGATCGTTAACTACTCAAGACTTAGAAACGAAAAAACAATGGAACTTCGTTTAGCTAACGAGATCATGGATGCGGCCAACGGTGTTGGTGCCAGCGTCAAGAAGAAAGACGATACTCATAAGATGGCTGAAGCTAATAAAGCATTCGCTCATTACCGCTGGTAATCAAGGGGGAAAAGATGGCTAGAGAATATTCATTAGAGAATACTAGAAATATCGGTATCATGGCGCACATCGATGCCGGTAAGACCACTTGTACTGAACGTATCCTCTTCTTTACCGGTAAGACACATAAGATCGGTGAAACTCATGACGGTGCTTCCCAGATGGACTGGATGAAGCAGGAACAGGAAAGAGGTATCACCATTACTTCTGCTGCTACTACTGCTTTCTGGCAAGGTTCTAAAAAACAGCTTCCTAAGACTCGTATCAACATTATCGATACACCAGGACACGTCGATTTCACTGTTGAAGTTGAACGTTCATTGCGTGTACTTGATGGTGCTGTAACTGTCTTGGACTCTAAAGCCGGTGTTGAACCGCAAACAGAAACTGTATGGCGTCAGGCTACTACTTATAAAGTACCTAGAATCGTCTTCTGTAATAAAATGGATGCGACTGGTGCTGACTTCATGATGTCGGTAAGATCGATCGGCGATAGATTAGATGCTAAAGCAGCTGCTATCCAGCTTCCGATCGGTGCTGAAAATACTTTCCGCGGTATCATCGATATCGTTGAAAGAAAACAGTACATCTACAATGATGATACCGGTACTAACATCACTGAAAGCGAGATCGATGATCAATATAAGGAAGAAGTAGAAGCTTTAAGACAGGAACTCATCGAAAAGATCGCTGATTATGATGATGATCTGATGATGAAGGTCTTGGAAGGCGAAGAAGTTACGATCCCAGAGATCAAGGCCGGTATCAGAAAAGCAACGATCACTTCTGAATTCTTCCCGGTATTATGCGGAAGTGCCTACAAGAATAAAGGTATCCAGTTATTGCTCGATGCAGTAATCGAATACTTGCCTTCTCCGCTTGATATTCCTTCGATCAAGGGCGTCTTGCCTGATGGCACAGAATCAGAAAGACATGCTTCTGACTCTGAACCGTTCAGTGCTTTGGCTTTCAAAGTCATGACTGACCCGTTTGTTGGAAGACTTACTTACTTCAGAGTATATAGCGGTTATTGCACATCCGGCAGTTATGTCTTAAATGCTACTAAAGATAAAAGAGAACGTTTCGGACGTCTTTTACAGATGCACGCTAACCACCGTGTTGAGATCGATGAGGTCGATGCCGGTAATATCGCTGCTGCCGTAGGTCTTAAAGATACAACGACCGGTGATACTTTATGTGATGAAAAGAATCCGATCATTCTTGAACAGATGGTCTTCCCAGAGCCGGTTATCCAGATGTCGGTAGAACCTAAGACTAAAGCTGACTCTGACAAGATGGGTATCGCTTTATCCAAACTTGCTGAAGAAGATCCGACTTTCAAGACTTATACTGATGAAGAAACCGGTCAAACGATCATTGCCGGTATGGGTGAACTTCACCTTGACATCATCATTGACCGTATGAGGCGTGAATTCAAAGTTGAATGTAACGTCGGTGCTCCACAGGTAGCTTTCCGTGAAACGATCCGTCAAAGTGCTGATTGTGAAGGTAAGTTTGTCAGACAGTCCGGTGGTCGTGGTCAATATGGTCATGTTTGGGTCAAATTCGAACCAAACGAGGAAGGCAAAGGCTTTGAATTCATCGATGCCGTTGTCGGCGGAAGCGTTCCTAGAGAATATATCAAACCGGTCCAGGAAGGTCTTATCGCTGCTTTAGATAACGGTCTAGTTGCCGGCTATCCGGTAGTTGACATCAAGGCTACTTTATTCGATGGTTCATACCATGAAGTCGACTCTTCAGAAATGGCCTTCAAGATGGCTGCATCTTTAGCTTTAAAAGAAGCTGCCAAGAAATGTAAACCGGTCATCCTTGAACCGATCATGGATGTTGAAGTCATCGCTCCGCAAGAATACTTAGGTTCGATCATGGGCGATGTCACTAAACGTCGTGGTCAGATCAGAGATCAGGAAGAAAGAGGCAACGCTATCGTCGTAAGAGCTTATGTACCGCTTTCTGAAATGTTCGGTTATGCAACTGACCTTAGATCATTTACTCAAGGTCGTGGTACTTATGTAATGCAGATGGATCACTACTCAGAAGTTCCTAAGAGCATTGCAGAAGAAATTATCAAGAAAAACGCTAAGGACTAATTGATTTTAACTAGCGTTTATCATAGAATTATAGATGAATTATAGGAGGAAAAAATTCTAAATGGCAAAAGAAAAATTTGATAGATCCAAAACA
This sequence comes from uncultured Erysipelotrichaceae bacterium, assembly GCA_944326825.1. GTDB lineage: Bacteria > Bacillota_I > Bacilli_A > Erysipelotrichales > Erysipelotrichaceae > JAHHTG01. Next base: position 35,765 of record CALVFL010000036.1, on the reverse strand, counting down.
CATGTTAACATTGGAACTATCGGTCACGTTGACCATGGTAAGACAACCTTAACTGCTGCTATCACTAAGAGATTAGCAGAAAAGGGTCAGGCTGAATTCAGAGCTTACGATCAGATCGATGGTGCGCCTGAAGAAAAAGCTCGTGGTATCACTATCAACACTGCTCACGTTGAATATCAAACTGAAAAGAGACACTACGCTCACGTTGACTGCCCGGGACATGCTGACTACGTTAAAAACATGATCACCGGTGCTGCTCAGATGGATGGTGCTATCCTTGTTGTTGCAGCTACTGATGGACCAATGCCTCAGACTCGTGAACACATCCTTCTTGCTAGACAGGTTGGTGTTCCTTATATCGTAGTATTCTTAAATAAATGCGATATGGTCGATGATGAAGAATTGATCGACTTAGTTGAAATGGAAGTTCGTGAATTATTAAATGAATACGGCTTCGATGGCGATAATACTCCGGTTATCCGTGGTAGTGCTTTAAAAGCTCTTGAAGGCGATCCTGCTTGGGTCGGCAAGATCGATGAGTTAATGGATGCTGTTGATACTTACATCCCTGATCCTACTCGTGAGATCGATAAACCATTCTTAATGTCTGTAGAAGATGTCTTCACGATCACTGGTCGTGGTACAGTTGCTACTGGACGTGTTGAACGTGGTGTTGCTCACCTTAACGATGAAGTTGAAATCGTTGGTATCAAACCTACTAAGAAAACAGTCATCACTGGTCTTGAAATGTTCAGAAAACAGCTTGATGAAGCTGAAGCCGGTGATAATATCGGTGCCCTTCTTCGTGGTGTAAACCGTGATGAAATCGAAAGAGGACAAGTATTAGCTAAACCTGGTACAGTTACTCCGCACACTAAGTTCAAAGCTCAAGTGTACATCTTAACTAAAGAAGAAGGTGGACGTCATACTCCATTCGTATCTAACTACCGTCCTCAGTTCTACTTCCGTACAACTGACGTTACTGGTGTAATCACTCTTCCTGAAGGAACTGAAATGGTTATGCCTGGTGACCACGTTGAAATGACAGTTGAACTTATCGCTCCGATCGCTATCGAAAACGGAACTAAGTTCTCTATCCGTGAAGGTGGACGTACAGTAGGTTCTGGTAACGTTACTGAAGTTATCGAATAATAACTGCTAAACTTTTAACTAAAGACAGCTCGCAAGAGTTGTCTTTTTTATTATCTCTTTACTATAATATTAGTATGTTGAAAGCAATTATATTTGATTTTGATTATACTTTATCAGACCGTTCTTTTTCGATCTATAACGGCTTCAGATCGATCGTCTTAAAATATTTTAGTGACCTCGATCCCATGCACCAGGAAGCCGTCATTCAAAGGATGCTCTATTTGGATGAAGAAGGCACGATCTCAAGAGATCATATCATCGACTTTATCGCTTCTAAATATGATATAGACAAAAATGCCTTAAAAGAAGATTTCAAAGATCTTTCTTTAAAGATGGCTAAAGATACTGCCCTTGATGAAGACGCTTTAATAGTGCTTGACTATTTGAGAAATAATACTGATTATAAATTGGCTATTCTCACTAACGGGATCATAGAATCACAGCGTTTAAAGATCAAAACCGTCGGCATTGAATCCTATTTTGAAAAGATCGTCGTCAGTATTGAAAGCGGCTATAACAAGCCGGATAAAAGGGCTTTTGAATATGTAGCCAAAGAGCTGGGCGTCACTCCTTGTGAATGTCTATTTGTAGGAGATGTAATGTTTAATGATCTTTTAGGTGCCTATGATGCCGGTATGAAATATCTTTTGCTGAACAATCACCGCAAGCATTATTATGCTTCTTTTATACCTAAGATCGAACATTTAAGAGAACTGATCGATTATTTAAGGAGGACTGACTTATGATTATTGATCCCTTAAAAGTATTCCTAAAGGACTGGGCCTTACTGACGGCCAGAAAAGATGACAAATTCAACACCATGACGATCGGCTGGGGCGAACTTGGCACTCTTTGGAATAAAGATGTCATCACCGTCTATGTCAAACCTTGCCGCTATACCTATGAATTCATGGAAGCTGATGATTATTTTACGGTATCTTTCTTTGATGAAGCTTACCGCAAAGATCTGAGCTATCTTGGCTCACACAGCGGCAAAGATGAAGATAAACTCGCTAGAACCAAACTCAATGCTTATCCTATTGAAAACGGCATCGCCTATAAAGAAGCCAAACTTACGATCTTAGCCAAAAAGATCTATCATGCCGATCTTTGTCTAGATAATATTCCCAAGGAAATGATCGAGCGCTACTATCAAAATGAAGCTCCACATCGTTTATATACCGGTGAGATAATCAGGATCTATGAGTAATCTTTACGACTACTTGAAATGGCGAGGCGACCTTTCTTTTAAAAGCGATCCTTTTAATGAGATCGATAATCTGATCTTGGCCAATCTTTGTTATGTGCATTTTGAAGGTATCATATCCGATAAGCCTAAATATCAGCCTTTAAGATTGAGTGAAGCTATCGATTGCTATCTTTCCAGACCAGAAGATAAATGGCTCTACCGTGACAAAGAAGATCTGAATTTTATCAAAGTCTTGAAAGATGTGCCCCGCTATAAAGATATCAAACTTTATTATCAGGAAGGCATCTATGACCATGAGAGCGAAACGCAGTTTGCAGCTATGTGTTTTAAGATCCAAAGAGGTCTGACCTATATCGGTTTTAGAGGCACGGATGGTTTCTTGGCCGGCTGGAAAGAAGACTTCAATACTTCTTTTACGATCACAACTTCTCAAAAACTGGCTTTGGCTTACTTGGAAAAAGCTGCCCGCATCAATTTTGATAAACTGATCATCGGCGGACATTCCAAAGGCGGCAATTTGGCAGTCTATGCTGCAGCCCTCAGTAAAAGCAGTCTTAAAAAAAGGATCATCTCGATCTACAGCAATGATGGTCCCGGCTTCAACTATGATCTTATAAGCGAAGAAACTCTGTCGAGCATCAAAGACCGCTTAACGATCTTTACACCGAAGACTTCTATCATCGCTCAGATCATGGAACAGATCAAAAGACCTAAGATAATCGCTTCCAGTGAATCATTTTTCATGCAGCATGATCCCTATTCATGGCAGATCGAAAATAAACATTTCGTCTTGGAAGATGATTATGATACTTTCTCTAAAGTCATGCGCTCAACCATGCAAAAGTGGCTTAAAGACATCGACCGCAAAGATCGGGAGATCATCGTCAATACAGCTTATGAACTGATCAAAGCTTTAAATACCCAAAATGTCAACGAACTATTGCCTTCACTGCTTAAAAACTTTACTGCCCTTTTAAAAAAGCGCAAAGACCTTGATGAGAATGACCGCAGGATCTTAAGCGAGGCTTTAGGTGATCTCGTTGGCGCACTGAAAGAATCGTTATTTATAAAAGATGAGTCTTAAAACTCATCTTTTAAATAGTCTTTGATTAACGCTATGACCAAAGGTCCGCTTTTTTCATTATCTAAAAGCCGGTGTTCGCCATCAGGCAGGATGACGCAGTTCTTTTGATCATGCTTGACTTTGCGGTAATATTTTAAAGTGACTGTATAAGGTATCAGTTCATCCTTCATAGAAGCGATAAACAAGGTCGGGCAGTTCACTTTCTCGATGCCTTCTTTGCAGTTATTCACGACATCCATAAAGGTAGAAGTAAAACTTGAAGGCAATTCTTTATAATCGGTATCGGTTTCTTTTTTGCTTAGACCGCTTTTAACGACATTAGAAGCGGTGGTGATCGTCAAATATTCAAATGCCGGCGCTAATAAGATCAGTTTTTCTGTTTTGAATTTAGCAGCCAGGTAAGAAGCGATGACCCCGCCCATGCTGAAGCCGATCAAGATGATCCTGCGGCCGTCATTTTTGGCAGCGATGATCTTCTCTTCAGCTCTTGATACCCAATTATGCCAAACGGTATCGTCTTCATAGTTTTGATCAAAGAGATCAGGACATTCCATATCGTATCCATCCTTTAAAGCATTTCTAAGTTTAAGATACTCATCGCTTCTTCTTTTGCCAAAACCATGGATCATGATGATCAGCGGCCTCTTTTTACGCTGATCGCTTTTTCTTTTTAAAAATTCAAACATCACTCTTCACCTTTGCTTTCATAACGCTCTTTGGCAAGTTTAAATACATAATCAAACATATCATAGTCCATCGCCCCATTCTGATAGCCGATGATACTGCCATCCGGCCCGATATATAACATCGTTGGAAAAGAGGTAACGCCGACATAATTATAGATCTTATCATCTTCATCATTCAAGATGGGCAGTGTTGCCTTCGTTTCAGCGATGAAATCATCAATACTGCCGCCGCCGTTTAAAGAATTGATGGTATCCGACATGACATACATAGCCGCTATATCTTCATCTTTAGCAAATCTTTCAAAATCGGTTACCTCTTGCTTGCAATAGGTACACCAGCTGGCCACAAAATTAAGCATGATATAATCACCTTCATAATCACTCAGTTTATGAGCAAAACCGTACTGGTCTTTAAGAGTGATCTCGCTGATAGATACACTTTCTGCTGACTCATTTGACTTGCCGACTAAGTTTTTAGTGCCGTCATATAATAAATAGACACCAAAAGCGATGAGGATGATAGCTGAAAGCTTGGATATTTTAAGCAAGAGATCTCTTTTAGCCTTGATAAAGCTGATGGCTTTGGCATAGAAAAGACCCAGCAGGATAAAAGGTATCGTAAAGCCCAATGTATAAAGAAGGATCAAAAGATTGCCTTTCAAGGCATCGCTCGTGCTTGCTAAAAGCAGGACATTGGCCAATAGCGGACCAATGCAGGGCGTCCAGGCAAATGAAAAGACAAAACCGAGAAGATAAGCTTTAAAGTAGTTTAAAGCCTTCACTTCTTCAAGGTACAGACGTTTTTCTTTGTCTAGAAAACTGAACTTGATGATGCCCGACTGATGCAGGGCAAAAACGATCAGAATGATACCGCCGCTGATCATGATCAGATCACAGTATTCACTTATCACTCCTCTTAAAAGATTGACCGAGACCCCCAAAAGGAAATAAGTGGTCGATATGCCAAGGATAAAGAAGATCGTCTTTAGAATAATGCGGGTATTTTTATAATGGACTTCCCCTTCGATGCTGTATTTGGCATCACTTGTCAGATAACTCATATATAAAGGCACAAGCGGCAAGATACAGGGCGATATAAAAGATAAGAGCCCTTCTAAAAAGACACCGGCATAAGAAATATCCATATTACTTCAAGACAAAGAAATAAAGCAGAACGATCAAGCCGACAAAGATCCTATAATAACCGAAGATCTTAAAGTCATGTTTTTTGATGTAAGACATTAAGAATCTGATGACTAAAACAGATACTACAAAAGCTGTGACCATGCCGAAGAATAAGACCAGATATTCGTTTAAGGCAAAATCAAAACCGATCTTGATAAGTTTTAAAAGACTGGCCCCAAACATGACCGGTATAGCTAAGAAGAAAGTAAACTCGGCAGCTACTTTACGGCTGATGCCGATACTTAAAGCTCCCAAGATCGTAGCGCCGCTGCGGGATGTGCCGGGAAATACGGCAGCGATCAGCTGATAAAAACCGATGATCAATGAATCTTTGATACTCAGCTCTTTTAATGAATTCACTCTGGCTTTCGTATTCTTGTTGCGGTTTTCAACGATGATAAATCCGACACCGAATATTATCAGCATCAAGGCCACAACGATGGCGTTGTATAGATATTTTTCTAAGATGTCATCCAAAAAGACACCTACGATAGCGGCAGGAATGCAGGCAATGAGGATCTTGCCCCATAAACACATAATATCCATCTTGATAAGACCGCCTTTTTGTTTATTGAAATTAAACGGCCAGATCCTTCTAAAGTAGATCAAAACGACAGCCATGATCGCACCCAGCTGAATCACCACCAAAAAGAAATTCCAGAAGTCTTCTGAAACATTCATCTTCATAAATTCATCAAGCAGGATCATGTGTCCTGTCGAGCTGATTGGAAGCCACTCGGTAACTCCTTCTACGATCCCGTAAACGATCGCTTTTAATAAATCAATCAATAATTCCATTCTGTCCCTTTCTAATTAAAATAGACCATTTCATCTTTGGGTCTATGGCCCTTTGTATATTTATCGACATAAAGAAGGCAGGTATCATAGCCATCTTCTGCTTCTATGACCCTGATCACACCTTCCAATTCATAAAAATCTTCTTTATTCATCGCTTTCTTATCGATCCCGATAACAGTCAAACCCATATCGGCAATATCCTCACTGCAGCAGATCATCGCTTTGCGGCCCATGATCCAAGCCACTGGATATTCTTTCAGGTCTTCAAGATACTTGACATTGATCCTGATCCGCTTGCCTTCATATTTCTGGGGTTTCTCACTGGCATCGACATACCAGGCCCCATAATTGATGTCATCGATCTCAATGAGATCTTTGCTTAGATCAAAGAGTTCAAAATCTTTAAACGATACGATCTCTCTTTGTGAATTCTCAAAGATCAGTTCTGCTTTAGGATTGAGCCCCAAAACATTGTTGCGGATAAAAAGATAATCATCTTTATTGTCAAAGCGGTTAAAGATGATACATTCAGCCGTCTTGATATGATAATAGATGAAAGTCTTAAGATTGGCGACATGCAGACGAAACTTTGAGGCATCCACAACGCACAGTGTCTGGGCCAATTCCCAGTTGTCCGCCGTCTTGTCTATAAACAAAGCTTCATCTTCCATGCCGTTGCCTTCGATAAAGATCTCGTCAAACTCATATTCGGCATTGATCTTTTCCATCACTTCCTTGCTCAGATCTTTGAAGCTTTCAAAGTATAGTACGAAAGAATTGGTATATTTTAAAAACCTCTCATCGTATTCATCTTCCCCTCTTTCAAAGGCAATGATCAAAGTCCTTGATCCATCCAGAAATTGCGGTGAATATAATGTTTCTTTAATGACTCCGCTTTTACCGGCATCCAAAAGACCGCTGAAGATATAAACAGGAATCATAATTTGAAGAGTTCCTTTACTTTCTTTTCGTCAAGATCATGGGCGATGACCACGATGATGCCCTTTTCGATCTTCTGGCATCTTCTTAAAGCGATATCATCGCCGCTGATATCAAAATACCAGTCATGATCTTTGCCCTTTGAGAAACCTTTGGCTCTGACCACTTCTTCTTTTAAAACCTTTAAGATACCTTGAAGTTCATCTTCATCATAACTATTAGAAGTTTCATAAGCTTCACTGATAAATACTTCATCTGCATCATGGTGATGATGGTGATGGTCATGATGATCGTGGTGGTGATGATCGAGATCTTCTTTGAGTTTCTTTAATTCCCCCAGCAGTTCCTCATCATCTAGACAGCCGCCGCAGCAATCACATACTTTCTGATGTTCATTAAACAAAGCAAACAATTTCTTGGAATCCATCTTTAAATAGGCCTCTTCAATAATCAAAGCCTCATCATTCAGCTCTTTTAGCATGCCGACAACTTCAGCTTTCTTCGCATCATCAAGATCTTCCGTCTTGGAAAGTACGATCGTATCAGCCATGATGATCTGATCATCAAAGAATTCTTTGAAATTGCGATGATAACTTAAAGCTTTCTTGGCATCGACCATTGCCACATCAAAAACAAGTTTAAGATCTTTATCGGCCACGATCGTCTTATTGATCTCTGAAAGTTTACCTACTCCTGAAGGCTCAATGATCAAAGAATCAATATCATAACTCTTGATCGTATCTAAAGCCTTCTTTAGATCTCCTTTAAGCGAACAACATATACAACCGGAATTGATGCCGATAACCTCTAAACTGTCCTTAAGCAAAAGATCATCAATACCCACTTCTCCAAACTCATTTTCAATAAGCATCGGTTTCACAAAGACTTTATCATTGATCAGCTTTTGGATCAAAGTAGTCTTGCCTGAACCTAAAAAACCGGAAATCACATAAACATTGATCATTTAATTCCTCCTCAGTTGTAATATTTCTTAATGACACTTCGTAAATTCTGCTCTTCTATGGGATTACAAAACAGAAAGACCGTTTTATAACGCAAAGCGATCTCAACATCGATCCTTTTCTTGCGCTTTTTGATCGTAATATCCTTGATCTTGTGATAGGGATAGATACGTCCTAAGATGACGATGCCTTTATCGCTGAAGCCATTTTTACAGGCATAGATCACACAGCCGGCAATAAAAAAGGTCGTATAGGTAAAAAGGGTCGGATAAGAAGGCTCTCTAAAATAAAAGACCCCGCCGCCGACAGCTGCCAGAATGATGACGATCCAGGTATAACCGGCCCGACATTCAAAAGTCACCGCTCTTGATCTGATGATAGTCAAGATGGCATAAGACCAGATCAAGACATTGAGTACAGCTAAATAGATCATGAGATCACCCTCTTGATGATAAATCTTCTGACGACAAGATCAGCGATGAAGTTATAGATCACTAAAAGAATGACCGTGAAAAGAATGATGCCAAACCATTCGTTAATATTTAGAAACATCGCCAGATTGACGCCTATAACACAGATAACACCGATCAAGACGGCATAAAGACGAAAGACTTTCTTGCACAAAGAGGCAAAAGCCTCATTGACGACATAATCTTTGCCGTTGATCTTGATGCTTTCTGCTTTATTGATAACTACCGTTAATATAATATCCATCTTATTTCCTCACAAATTCGATCTCTTTATAGCCAGTCGTTTGATCTTCCCTGCGGCAAGAAGTGTATTCTTCCAAGACCCCGATCACCAGTTCGACCGTCGTATTGACGATCGCTTTTTTCAAATGACCGCCATAACATCTGCCCTTTTGATCGCTGACACAGATATGAAGGTGCATATCGTTTAAAGATATCGTACCATTCAAAGATATGAGCTCCAGATCTTCTTTCAGTTCCAGATGATCAAGAGCTTTGGCCAAACGAATATCTGCATAGCTTAAAGAACCTACCGAGCTTAAGATCACTCCGGTTTCGATATTCAGATTTTGGATGACTTCTTTTAGTTCATCACCCTTTTTAAGACGCAAAGCAAGTTCTTTCACTCCCTTATTTTATCATAAAAAAGCCGGATGATTAGCGATATTCATCCAGCAGAGCTTCTTTGGCAACTTTATCAATGATGCCTTTAGTTATCTTGTCGATCTTTGATCCTTCCGAATAGTCGGCATTGGCCATAAAAGTAGCCCGCTTATTCTCAAAAAGATCTAAAGCCAGTTTTTTCGCATCTTTGTTTCGTTTAAAGACTGCGATCGTATTGCCTCCAAAGCCGGCTACCACTTTCATGCTGGGGACATCGGTAAGACCGTCGCCAAAATAGATCATCCGGCTATAAGGAATGTACTTGTCTTCATCCTTTGTTGAACGGTTCAGATCGACATCGTTGGTTTCATCAAAGATACCCTTATTGATCCTGAAGATATATTGTGTCTTGACGGTATAGTTGATAGCTCTGGCCGGCCAGAGGGCCCGTCCGTTTTCATCATAATAATAACTGCAAGCATAGATCTTCTTAAAGTTTTTAGCGATCGTCGTACCTTCAATAATATCTTTTAAACCACTTGAAATAATGTAATGTTCAAGCTCGATACCGTATTTTAAAGCGTAGTCGTTGATCCTTGCAAACCAGGTTTCGACCCCTTTAAAGTATTTGATATAGTTTCCTTCCTTCACAAGCTTTTCTTTAGTCATCTGCGGATCTTCAATAGCCATCAGATACATATAAGCCAGAATGCCGTCCACATTATACTTTTTAGATATCTTTTCACACTTGGCCCAGAATTCATCGGGGTTGTTGTAGCCAAGACTTTGCAAAAGATGGAACTCTTGCATATCTTTAGGGGAAAGAGTCTTATCAAAGTCATAGATAAGAGCCATTTTTACTTTTGCCATCTATAATTCCTCGTTGAGATTTTTAATCGCCTCGACATAGATCTCCACCTGTTTTAAAAGTGAAGATACTTTTAAGCATTCATTGGCATCGTGAATATGATTTTCTTCACCGTTAAATTCACAACCAAAGGCAATACAGTTAGGCATGGCCTTGGCGTATGTGCCCCCGCCGATAGCCATCATCGGGCTATCATCGCCGCTCACTTTTTCATAAGCCGCTTTCAAAGCTTTGATCATCGGATCATCAAGCGAGAAAAACAAAGGTTCAACGCTGGATGTCACTTCAAAATGATTATTGCCAAGATTTAAAGTTTCTAAAAGTCTAGGCTTTACATCTTCGATCTTCCTTGTGACTGGGAAACGGTTATCCAAAGTGATGATGATCTTTTCGCCTTCTTTTCTGATAAGACCGACATTCATCGTAAAATCGGTATATTCATCTTTCAAGACATCTAAACCAAGCTTTTCGCCATGTGTGCAAAGAGCGATCTTGTCATGAAAATAAGCTACTAATTCATCATTGAATTCTGCTCTATACAGACCTTCCATAAGATAAGCGATCGCATTGATGCCTTCATCTGGCAAAGAGGCATGAGCACTTTTGCCAAAGACAGTCAAGCGGATCGATTCATCTGATTTGATGATGTTGTATTCAATGTCGTGATCACGGAAGAATTCATTAAGCGTCGATTCATCATAAGAATTGATCGGCACTTCGACATTGACTTTCTTAGGCACGATATTAGAAGCATCACCGCCTTTGATATTGATGATCTTAGAGTTATTGGAAACGATGATCCCGCCGATCATGCCCTTTTCAGCAAATATTCCCGGGAAATTACCATCAGGAGTAAAGCCCATATCGATCTGGCCTTCTTTTTCTACATAGTGTTCTATACATTTAGAGCCGCTCTCTTCATTGCAGCCGGTGATCAGACGGACTCTTTTCTTAAAGGGATACTTTTCTTCGATCAGATATTTCAAGGCATAAAGAGAAGCGATCACAGCCCCCTTGTCATCACTGACGCCACGGCCATAAAGCACATCATCTTTATTCAAAAGAGTAAACGGATCACTCTTCCAGCCCTCTCCTGCAGGCACGATATCCAAATGGGCCAAAATGCCGATGACCTTATCTCCTTCACCTGCTTCTCCATAACCGCAATAATAATCAAGATTATTAGTTTTAAGACCACTATCGCTCATCAGTTTAAGAGCTTCATCAAGCACTGCTCTATTAGCCTTGCCGAAAGGTTTTTCATCTTCACTGTATATAGAATTATGAGCGACCAGTCTAGTTAGATCGTCTATCATTTTATCTTTATTCTTATTTAAAAATTCTTTGATCTCCATACTCATTATTCTCCTTCATAACTCTTCTTCCATTATAGCATTTCTAAAATAAAATAATAATAAAACCGCTCATTAACTTTTCTTAGCAAAAACACCGCTTATAGCGGTGTATGACTAATCAACGATCAGTCCGATCGGACAATGGTCACTGCCCAGCACATCATCATAGATGATGCTGTCGCTCACTCTTGGCATCAGTCTTTCAGAAACAACAAAATAATCGATGCGCCAGCCGACATTTCTTTCTCTGGCTCTTGTCTTGTATGACCACCATGTATATTGGACTCTTTCAGGATAAAGTTTACGATAGGTATCAATAAATCCGCTTTCTAACAAGACAGTAAACTTTTCTCTTTCTTCATCGCTGAATCCGGCATTTTTATGATTGGTATCCGGGTTTTTAAGATCGATTTCATTGTGGGCAACATTGAGATCACCGGTATAGATGACCGGCTTGATCTTATCTAATTCCGTTAAGTGCTTGCGCATCAGATCTTCCCACTCCATCCGATAATCCAAACGTTTAAGACCATCTTTGGAATTTGGGACATAGGCTGCTACAAAATAGAAATCAGGATATTCTAAAGTGATCACCCGGCCCTCTAAAGGCTCCGCCTCACCCTCAATGTCATAGCTGACACTTAGCGGCTCTTCCTTGCTTAAGACAAGGACGCCTGAATAACCTTTTCTGACAGCACTGTTCATATAGGTATGATAACCCTTAAACTCATGGGTCAACTGTTCTTTTTGCATCTTTGTTTCTTCAAAAGCGATAATATCGCCATCTTCTCTTTGCAGAAACTCTAAAAGATGACCCTTGCTTAAGGAAGCTCTTAATCCGTTGACGTTCCAGTTGAGGATCTTCATGCGATCCTCCTTGTGGCATGAGCTAAGAAAGCTTTTTCTTCCTCATTCAGATATGGCGATAAGTTTTGATAAACAGCGGCATGATATTCATTCAGTAAAGTGATCGTCTTTTCATCAAGATATTGCGGATCGACAAGATCAAGATCAAAAGGTACCATCGTTAAATGTTCAAACTCTAAGAATTGACCGTATTCATTTTTAAAAGCTTTTTTGCATAAGAGCAGATTTTCGCATCTGATACCAAACTTGCCTTCAAAGTAAACGCCTGGCTCATCTGAGAAGACATTGCCGACTTTAAATGGCGTATTGGTCGATTCGCTGTGGCTTGGACGAACATTAGGCGGCATTTCATGAACAGCCAGGACATGACCGACCCCATGACCTGTGCCGCAACGGTAATCAATACCTCTTTCCCATAAGTCCTTGCGGGCCAAGATGTCAAGCTGACTGCCATCCATTCCTTTTAAGAATCTGACGTTTGCCAAATTGAACATCGACTTTAAGACTAAAGTAAAATACATCTTGACTTCTGCACTCACTTCCCCCAAAGCAAATGTTCTGGTAATATCGGTCGTGCCTTCAAAATACTGGCCGCCTGAATCGATCAATAAGATACCATGGTTATGTAATGCCGTATTGTTGTCTTGTGTCGGACTATAATGCATCATAGCGGCATTGGCGTCATAACCGACGATCGTATTAAAACTCAGATCAAAAGCCTTGTATTCCAGTCTGAACCGGTTGACCTTTACTTTGACATCATATTCATTAAGACCTTCTTTGTCGCTGTTTTTAAGCCACATCATAAATCTCGTCATCGCTACTCCATCGTAGATATGCGCTAACTTGATATTTTTGACTTCTACAGGATTTTTGATCGTTTTCATCTCTTCGATGATGCTTACCATGTGATGAAGCTGATTATTCTTCTTTAAAAGATAATAGCTTTCGTAATTGACTTTATTTTCATCAAGCAGGATAAATCTCTTTTTGATCGTCTTTAAAAATTCATAGTATTCTTCGTAATCTTTGATGATCACGCCATCTTTATTTAAACCTTCAATGATGAGATCACTTAAACGCTCTTTATCAATGAACAGATAGACTTCTTTGTCACAAAACAGCAAATAAGCATAAAATACCGGTGTATAAGGAATATCGTTGCCTCTAAGATTCAAGATATAAGCGATCGATTCCAGATTATTGACGACATGGCATTTGCTGCCAAGACACTTTTTAATGATCGCCAGTTTCGCATTTCTTTTAAGACCGGTATATTTGACATCCAGTTCATAAAGCATATCCCTAGATAGCGGGGTCCGTCCTTCATAGATATCATCATAGATATTGACACTTTTGATCTTTAGACCGGCTTTGACTAACTTCTTTACAAAAGCCGTGCTGACGCATTTACCATCTAGACCGATAGTCAGATCTTTATAATTCTGGATCATAAAATCGTCGGCACTGAGAACGCCCTCTTTGCCAAGCTTCATGACTTCGATGTCATGATCAAGTGTTTCTTTTTCAGCCTGGGTGTGATAACGGCCGTCTACAAAGAGATAAGCTTTTTCAAAAGTAACGACCAACTGTCCTAAAGAACCGCTGAAATAGGAAAAGTAGTGCACAGTCCTGAAATAATCAGCTACATATTCACTGATATGACAATCGGAAGTGTTGATAAAATAGACATCAACACCTGCTTCATACATTTTTCTTCTAAGTTTAACTAATCTTTCGTTTTCCATGGTTTCATTGTATCACAATCATCGCTTATCAATCAGTTTTTCGCAAAAGATCAAGCAGAACGATACCTTTAACTTTCAAAAAGTTAAAGGATAGCGTTATGGTAACAATAAGAAAGATCATGATAAAACTGATGCCAAAAGGTAAAATATCGAACCTGAGCTGATAAGCATCCTTTAAGATAGCTGTCTTGAAAGCAATGGTTTTTGAAGTATCCTGCCCTAACTTTAAGATCTCTTCCTGTTTAGCAAGACTGGCATCACGCATCATGCCTATAAACAAAGAAGAAAGATAATAGCCGTTTACTTGTGAGAAAAGAAAAGCCGCAAACAATACTCCCAGATGTTCGTAGAGATATTGACGGTATAAACTGAACCTGCTTCTTCCCAAAGACATGTTGATGCCCATCTCTAAAACTCGATCTTTTAAAAAGAGCTGCAAGATAAAAGACATCCCCAAAAGCATTATCACCATTAAAAGACCAATAGCGATATTGATGCTTCTTTGCATCGAAGACACAGAATTGACTACTTTATTGGCCTCATCCAAAGTAGATGTTACCTTATAGCCATCCATCAGAACACCGCCGGCATAAGTAGATAACTCTTTAGAGAGATCATCCGCCAGACGATTTACTTCTAACATGCTTTCATAATCTTTGGCATAGATATGATAATAATAGTATTTAGCATTTAATGTTACGCCATCATTATCTAAAAAACTGGCTTTATCATCCTTAGAAGCATTTTCATAAGCCCATTGTCTTTTGGCATATAAAAGATCATAGTACTCTTTAGCTGTTTCATTGCTTACATAGAGTCTTTCATTGATGCGGTAAGCTTCTTCAGTCCTTTCGTTTGGTTCATAGATACCGCTTATCTTTAATTCATAAAGATCGCTTTTGATCACCTCGGTATTTGTCCGATCCCTTTTAAAAGCCGGTATTTCTAAATTCAAAGTATCACCTATATCATATAAGACCTTTTCGCCATCCTCATAATAAAAAGAACCCTCTGGTACGATGACCGTTTTAGGATCATTCAGATCAAGACTTCCTTCGATCATCTTAATATCGGATGTTTGAAAAGTGCCAAAGATGAATACTCTTTGGTATCCTTCGCTGAGATACGTTTCATCAGGACAATAGAAATTTAAAAGATAGCCGTCCAGTCCGAAATGATAATCGATATGATCGACATAACCGCTAAGCAGCAGTTCTTCGTTTTCGGCTTCCAGTTTTTTAAACTTCTCGTTTATCTCATAGTTATAGGTATAATATTGATCATCAAAGATATTGCCTTCAAGCTCGCTGCGATAGTCAATATTGGCATATAATTCTTTAAAGATATTCTCACAAGTCAGGTTCAAATAGACAGCTACCACTAAAAGGGTGCATAACACAAGCATTATTAAAAATAAAATAAAGATCTTAAAAGGATTCCTTTTGGCATAGATCAGAGCATAGTGCAGATCACACATTATCTTTCACCAGCTTTTTGATCTTAGGATCAACACGATAGACGATATCTGATCTTTTAGCGATCTCTAAATTATGCGTGACCATGATAATGCACATGTTCATCTTGTGGGCCAGCATATTGAAAATATTGACGATAAAATCAGAAGTATCAGTATCAAGATTGCCTGTCGGCTCATCGGCCAGAAGGATCGTCGGACTTTTAGCGATGGCTCTGGCTATAGCCACTCTTTGCTGCTCGCCGCCGGATAATTTAGTAACTACTCTTTCTGTCTTGTCTTCGGTTATGCCAACGATCGCCAAAATGCCCTTAATATTGATCTTCTTGCTTAAATGGGCAATGTCCAAAGCTAAAGAAACATTTTCTACAGCTGTCATATAAGGAATAAGATTGTAGCTTTGAAAGACAAAACCGACATCCTTTTGCCGATAGCGTTTAACATCTTCATAGATGTTATGTCCTTTTAAAAGGATCTCGCCGCTTTTAGGACGATCAAGCGCTCCGATCAAAGACAAAAATGTCGTCTTGCCGCTGCCTGACTCGCCGACGATCGTATAGAAATTGCCTCTTTCAAAAGCGGCAGAAGTATCTTTTAAGATCTCTCTTTTATTATCGCCGTCCTGATAATAATAACTGACGTTTTTAACTTCTAGAAGTGCCATTTAATTACCCTCCTTGATCACTATCCTGCTGATGCCATAACCAATCAGGATAAACAAAAGATAAGAAACGAAAAGAATAAGAATGATATGATAGGAATCAAAACCAAGATAACCTTCATAATAAGCGATGATACTGTCATTGGCTTTACTTAAAGCAGCAATGTTCTGATCGACCATCATCTTTTTGATAGCTGTCGTTAAAAAGACGGAAGATATGCCAGCCAGGAAATATGAAAAGATACCGATCATAAGATATTCTAAAAAATAAGTATTATAGATATGGCCTTTATCATCGCCAAGCGATATAAGCAAAGCTGTTTCTTCTTTTCTTCTTTTTATCTGATAGATATAAACCAATATCATCAGCAACAAGACAACGACCAGCGACACATACGACATCATCTCAAACAATCTTTGATTAGATTCAATAGTACCGGCTATCTGATAATAGTCATCAATGGTACTCTCAATATGATAATCACGCTGATATTCTTCGTGTCCTTCATTTAAAGGATCGATCGTTTCTTCAATCATTTCCACCACTTTAGCATAATCATCAAAATTATGAAATCCGATCACAAGATCACCCAAAGACAAGTAATCTCTAGGATTAACATAGATCTCATCTTTATATACATTGACACTGTTTACTAAAGGCAGATCATTTTCACTTCTGAACTTATCAGCTTCCTCATAGAGTTCAATAAGCGTATTTTCAGGAAAGATAAGCATATAATTAAACGAGTTATTGACATTGTAGGCAATGGCGTTAAAATTTCTCTCTTCAAACTCTACATAGCCATCATCATGTCTTATGCCATCATGCAATCCAATAACTTCATATTCAATGGTCATATACTCATTTAAACCATTATGAATAGTAACAGGGATCATATCCCCTACTTCAACTTTAGTATTATAGCCATCCTTATCAACCATAAAAGTATTGATCGGAATGATGACTACCCTGGCACCATTCTTGATCTCATCATCAGTAAAGTTGCGGCCTTCTACGATATCGACATCTTCTTTGATCTCTAAGCTCTCTTTGGAATCGATACCCAGACATTCACTCTGAAGTTCCGTATCACCATTATAGAAAAAAATATAATTATAATCTTCAAGATCAGAAGTTAAATACATCTTATAATAAGAAGTATTTTTATATTCTAAGACATCAGGACCTATTTTAGTATTCATATCATATAAAAACTGCCGATATTGCAAGATACCGATCTCATCAGTAACATCTAAACTGTAATCTTTTAAATACTCTTCGTATTTTTTAGAATTATAACCAAGTTCCCTTTTTTCTCTTACTATATTATTAAGATCATCTAAATTATCTAACGCAATTTCATTTAAAATGGCTGGCATATTTTTAGAGATCTCATCATTAGTATTTTCATTTCGTACAGTATTATAAGATACCATCGTATCTGTATCATCCAGATTCTTGCCTATAGTTATATACCCGGGAGCAGTAATGATATCCTGATAGACATACTTGACATAATCGCTGTCATTTAATTCCTCTTTCAATCCTTCGATCTTCTCATACTCATCCAGATAGTTTTCATAAGTGCCATAAACACCATAAGTAAGAGTACCCTTTAAAGTCATTCTCAAATCTAAGGAATTAGTAATGATATTCTTTAAAGAAGTACCATCTTCTTTCATAATAAAAGAGAATGTCATAAGTAAAGCCATTAAGAAAAAGACGATAAATAATATAAAAGACTTCAGTTTATTTCTTCTGATATGTAATAATGCCTTCTTTAACATGATAATCCCCTTAAATTTACTATATTATAATCATTGTCTATGAAACATGCAACATTTTTTTGTAAGCGATTACTTAAATAGGTATAATATTAGGGCATATAAGTCATTAGCTTAGATGCCTATTACAAGTTACTAGGTAAGACTTGTCTTATCTATAGAGTAAATTTCCCCATAACGCCAAGCTGATCACAACCAGTGACATCATTATCTTTTTCATATTCGCTATCTCCTCTAACTAGCTTCATTTTAAAATATACTGATAACTTCTTCTGTCCATTTTATTTAGATTTAGCTGCTCAACAACTGTTTCTTTAAAATTTGGACAGTACATTTAATTGACACTTAACCACACGTCTATTTTTACATATAAATTATGTTTATAATTAGAATGTGAAAAATGAAAAGATCAATTATGCCTTGCTTGGCGGACTTATCTATTATTATCGGAATAACCTGCATCTTACCAGAGATGCTTTCGCACGGAAATTAAGTGATATTTCAAATACAAAAGTCACTTCCAAGACTATTCAAAGAATTGAAAATGGTGAATACTCCAGAATAAAAGATATTTATAAAAATATATATAAAGTTCTTAGTTTTAACTACGCTAAAGAAAATGAAAATATATACGATCGAATTTCCTCATTAAGTAATAATATCTACTCAACATTAAATAACACTGCTCTTTTAAATAATGCTTATGAGCTTTTACAAGAAACTCACGATTTATACAATAGCTATCGTAATTTCTTTTATATTGATACAATACTGAGATTATTAGATTATGTTCTGAGCTACTATTTATACGGATCACTTGAGGATAAAAAAGAGATCGATGTTATTTATGCTAATTATTCATTGTTTGATGATAAACAAAAAATACTATGTTCGTATTTATTCTTTGTATATGCCAAACATAATAAACGGATAAACGATCGTGATTTATTGACTTTCGGTAAAAATATGGTCAATAAAAAGATATTCCTTTTTGAGGAATTGCACTATTATACGAGAATAAACAATAAATATGATTTATTGCCGCTTTATAAAAATAAATTCTCAAAGACTAATGACCCTGTTGAAAAGTTTGCTTATCTTTCTAATATGGCATATATCGAATTAAACTACTATGGTTTAGATGATGCGATAAAACATTTGGAAGAGGCTTTAAGTATCAATAATATCAAAAATATCATACCTGAAAGAAATTATTATTTAACTTATGTCAGACTGGGCATTATCAATTATCAAAAGAAAAATTATCAAAAATGCTTTGATTATTTGTATAGTATAGCTACTGACTATCCTAGAGTATTAAACTTCAATTTTATACTGCTTTGCATTAGCGCCGAAAAAACAAATCAGACAGATAAGGTCTTGCCTATTTTAAAAGCACACCAAAACACTAATATTTTGATAAACGACATCATTGATTATTTTATTGCTAAATACGAAAATGAAGACCCAGTTATTCTTGAAGATATGATCATAACTAAATTAAATCCTAATACTCTTAGTTCCGGTATCTATATCGACATCTTTAAAAACGAATTGTTTGAAACAGTTAAAAAGACTAAACATTACGCTAAATTACTTCTGATCAACAAGAAAGATGATTAGCGTCTGATAAGCAAAGTGATGCTTTCAACGGCAGAAGTTTCAGAAAACATATCCAGCGGTACGATCTTAATGACTTGGTAGTTATCATTCAATACAGCCAGATTCTTAGCTAAAGTAGCCGGATTGCAGGAAACATAGACAAGATATTTTATCTTGGATCTAAGAATATTTATCAGCATCTCATCACTTAGACCGCTGCGGGGCGGATCAACGATCAAAAGATCGATCTTCCGTTTTTTAGAATACATTTTCAAGGCATGAGCAGCATCATCACAAATAAAGCTTACATTGGTGATCTTGTTTCTTTTGGCGTTTAAATTGGCATTGTTGACAGCTGAGGCGATCTCTTCTACACCGACGATCTCTTTGGCATGATCTTTAAGCATCAAAGAGATAGTACCGATACCGGCATAGGCTTCAAAGATGAGATCAAGGCCATGAGGTATCATCGTTGCGACAGTCTGATAGAGTTTTAAAGCCTGTTTCGTATTTAACTGAAAGAATGATCTTGGTGAGATATTTAATTTAAGACCGTCAAAGATAAAGGTGAGATAGTGTTTTTTAGTGTGGTGGATAAGCTCGTTTGAAAAGAAATCATGTTTGTCGTTTGTCTTGATATACTGATCGATAACTTCCAGACCTTCGATCTTTAAAAGATCGTCGATAAGTGTTTTATCGATATTGTCTTTGCCACTGATCAAAGCTAATTGATACTTATCAGATAGTTCTCTTAAAAAGATAGCTCTTAAACCTTTTTTACTCTTGCGCTCATAAGCTGGCACGTGATATTTATTTAAGACATTCAAGACATTCTTTTTGACTTTCTCAAGGTTTTTGGCATGGATGAGGCAGTCTTTGATGGGCAGAAAATGATTGCTGTCGCTTTGATAAAGACCGCTGATCAGTTTGCCGTCCACCATTTTGACTGGCAGTTTTAAACTGTTGCGGTAATATAAAGGTTCATCATTTCTGATGACATCTGAAACGATCTTAGGGTCAACGCTAAAATATTTATTAAGCGTTTCAAGAAGATGGGCTTTTTTATAAGCCAGCTGTGCTTCATAATTCATCTGCATGATCTGGCAGGCTCCGCACTTTTCATAATACGGACAGCCGACATCAACACGCTCTTTAGATCTTTTGATGATCTTGTTTAGTTTGGCGATCTTATAATTCTTATGTTCTTCTATGATTCTTACATCAACGATCTCATCTTTAAGAGCACCTTTGACAAATACGATCTTATGATCCAGTTTGCCAATACCTTCCCCGTTGATGCCCATCTTTTCTATCTTTATTTTCATACTACCATAATAGCATTTTTCTTGCCTAATATTAAAATAAGTATTATCATTAAGATACCTATAGGGGGTATATATGAAGAAATGTTATGAAGTTAAAGGCATGTCCTGTGCCATCTGTAAAAATACTATCGAAAAGAATTTGAATAAATTAGACGGCGTAGCCAAATGTCAGGTAAACCTTTTAGAAAACGACATGATCATTGAATATGATGAAAACAAGCTTTCTGAAAATGAACTGGCTGCTACGGTCGATAAATTAGGCTATGAACTTGTGACAGGCAACAAGCGGGCCATAGACTATACCAAAGTTAAACTGATCATCTCTATCATCTTAGTCATCTTTTTGATGTATCTTTCGATGGGCCACATGCTGGGCTTGCCAGCCCTTACTCATGATCAGTTTACACTTGGCATCTTAGAGTTGATCACAGCTACTTTGATCTACTGTCTGGAATTTCATTATTTTATATCCGGCATCAAAAGTATCCTGCATCTTAATCCCAATATGGACTCTTTAGTTGCCTTATCGACATCGGTATCTTATCTTTATTCGCTCTATGCCATCTTCAAAGTAAGCAGCGGCGATATGTCATTCCACTATTACTTTGAAACAGGAGCGATGATCTTAGTCATCGTATCTATCGGCAAATATATCGAAGGTCTGAATAAAGAAAAGACGACTAAAGCCATTAAACTTCTGGCTACGCTTAGACCGATGGAAGCCACTGTTATCAAAGACGGCAAGAGCGAGATCGTTAAGATCGATGAATTAAAAGTCGGTGACATCATCTTAGTCAAAGCCGGTGAAGCGATCGCTCAGGATGGGGTGATCATTGAAGGAAATGCCAATATCGATGAATCGATGCTGACGGGGGAATCGATGCCGATAGCTAAAAAAAGCGGTGATGAAGTCATCGGCGGCACTATCGATATGAACGGCTCGATCAAAGTAGAAGTGACAAGATCAAACGAAGACTCGATCTTATCACATATCATCGAAATGACTAAACAGGCCACTTTGGATAAAATCCCGATCCAAAGGTTTGCCGACAGGGTATCTTCTTTCTTTGTGCCAGGCGTGATCCTTATTGCCTTTATCACTTTTGCGATCTGGTATATCATAACCAATAATTTTGAATTAGCCATGAATTTCGGCATGAGTGTCCTTGTCATCTCTTGCCCATGTGCTTTAGGTCTGGCTACCCCGAGTGCCATCATGGTCGCTACCGGTGTAGCAGCTAAAAACGGCATTCTCATCAGAAAAAGCGATGTCCTTGAGATCGCCCATGATCTAAAGACCATCGTTTTAGATAAGACCGGCACTATAACCGAAAACAAGCCCAAAATCATCAAAACGATCACATTAGACTCTGACTTTGAAAAAGTGATCGTCGGTCTTGAAAAACATTCTGCTCATCCGATCGCTAAAGCTGTTTTAAGCGATCTTCCCAACTATGATCTGAAAGTTGATGAATTTAAAGAAATATCTTCTAAAGGCATCTATGCCAAAAAAGGTCAGGATATTTATTTAGCCGGCAACCGCAAACTGATGGCCGACTATAATATTCACTATTCTTCTGAATTGATAAATGAAGCTATTGATAATAAGTATTCTTATATCTTAGTGGCTAAAAATAACAAGATCTTAGGTGTCATCTATATTGCCGATATTATCAAACCGACAAGTATCGAAGCGATCAAAGAACTCAAAGACATGCACATCAAAGTGATCATGTGTACCGGTGACAATGAAGTCATCGCCAAAAATATAGCCAAGAAAGCCGGCGTAGATGAATATCTTTATGAAGTAAGACCGGAAGATAAATATGCTATTATTGAAAAGTGTAAACAAGAAGGCCTGGTAGCCATGGTGGGAGATGGCATCAATGATGCGATCGCTTTGAGCGGAGCTGATGTATCTTTCGCTATTGGAGCAGGCAGTGATATTGCCTATGAATCAAGCGATCTGATCCTGATGAAGAATGATTTAAGCGACATTCCCTTTATGATCAGACTCTCGCATAAAACGATGCGCATCATCAAACAGAATCTCTTTTGGGCTTTATTTTATAACTCGATCTTTATCCCTGTTGCCGCCGGTGTTTTCTATCAGCCGTTTGGCATCAGTTTAAATCCGATGATCGGCGCTTTCTCAATGTCCATATCTTCGATCATTGTCTTAAGCAATGCCTTAAGGATCAGAAAGATGCATAAAAATAGCAATTATCAAATACCAGTTAATACTAACGTCAAAAAGGAGGAAGAAAAAATGACAAGAGTAGTTCATGTGGAAGGAATGATGTGCAACCATTGTGTCATGCATGTTAAAAAGGCTTTAGAGAATTTAGGTCTTGAAGCTGAGGTATCTTTAGATGAAAAGAAGGCCACCATTAAAGGTGAAGCTTCTAAAGAAGAGATCCAAAAAGCTATAGAAGATGCCGGTTATGAATTTAAAGGTATAGAATAATGAGGGCAGATCATAAAAAGATAAAGCGTAAACTGAATATTGCCAAAGGTCAGATCGAAGGCATCATCAACATGATCGATGAAGACCGTTATTGTCTGGATATTTATGATCAGATCAGTGCTACAAGAGCCATTCTCTTTAAAGTAAGCAGTGAGATAATCGAGGAACACTTCAGAACCTGTGTTAAAGAAGCTTTATTAAAAGGCGATGAATCACTGATCGAAGAAGCCTTTAAATCAATGGAAAGGTTTAAGTAAAAGAGTATAGTCCAAAATACGGGCTATACTCTTTTTTTATAATTCCTTTTGATATTCTTTCGAGATCCTTACCACATTTTTAAGAAAGTCCAGATAATAGTCTTTAAGATCTTCGCCAAGATCACTGCCTAGCCTTTCAAACATGGCTGATTCCCTTTTTTCATCAAAGATGGCTAAACCGTTTTGTTTTTTGTAAAGAGCGATGTCTTTAACTGTTTCCATTCTTTTGATAAAAAGTTCTTTCATCTTTTTATCTATATCATCAATTATTAAACGGCTTTCATTCAGATCCTTCACTTTCTTTCTCCTTTATTCTTAACTGCGCTAACAATACTGCTATAAACATTAGTACGCAACCGATGATCTCGCCGCTGCTCAAGCTTTGCTTTAAAATGATGAATCCGGCAATGGCGGCAATGACCGATTCTAATGACATGATGATCGAAGCGATCGAAGCTTCGGTATATTTCTGGCCGATGATCTGTAAAGTATAAGCCACGCCCGTTGATAAGACACCGGTATAAAGGATCGATGAAGCAGCGTTGAAGATATTGTTTATATTGATGTCTTCAAAGAATATAGCGATCACAAGGCTCATAAGTCCAGCCGTCAGATATTCAAAAAACGAGAGTAAGACCGAATTCACATCTCTGGCAAAACGGTCGATAAAGACGATCTGCAAGGCAAAAAAGAGAGCACAAACGATCAGATAAATATCGCTTGGCGCAAAAATGAAATTCTCGCCGCATAAAAAATACATGCCAAAGACAGCGACTATGATAGCGATTATGACATACTTAGAGATCTTGTCTTTAAAAAAGATAAAACCGATCAGCGGTACGATGACCATATAAAGCGAAGTCATGAAACCGGCTTTCCCGGCGCTTGTAAAAGAGATGGCATATTGCTGAAAGTTGGCGGCTATCCCAATAAAGATGCCAAGTATTATCCCCAGTTTTAAACATTTCTTAAGATCGATGCCATGACGGTTAAATCTTAAAAGCGGAACTAAAGACAAAGCTCCGACAATAAATCTCAGACCATTAAAGATAAAGGCTCCTAGATAAGCACTTGCCGTACTTTGAAAGATAAAAGCCAGACCCCAGATCAAAGAGGTAATAAATAAGATAATCTCACCTTTAAATGCTTTCACGATTTCATATTATAACACATTCTCTATGTTTAAAATAAAACTTATGGACATTTCGAAAACAAATCATTTTCGGGGGAACTAAACATTTCTCAAAAGAGGTTTCAGTCATCGCTAAAATGATTGAAAACGCTGTCATTAAAGGCTTTTTTGAATGTAAGCGATTACTTATTAAAAATTTCACAAATAGTATTGACAGTCTTTATTGACTATGAAAAAATATGACATGCAGACAAGTGATAAATTTCACAAGAAGGAGAAAAAGTATGCCTGTAAAGAAAAACGAAGTCCTTGATTTCCAAAAAGAAGTAGATCAGTTAGTTGAAAATGCTAAGATCGCTTTAAAGGAATATGAGGAAAACTACGATCAGGAAAAGATCGACTATATCGTAGCCAAGTGTTCAGTTGCCGCTTTAGATAAGCATGGCACTTTAGCCAAAGCCGCTATCGACGAAACCCAAAGAGGTGTCTTTGAAGATAAGGCCACCAAGAATCTGTTCGCTTGCGAATACGTCGTCAATCACATGCGTCATTTAAAGACTGTCGGCATCGTGAAGGAAGATGATGTCGAAGGAGTATCTTATGTAGCCAGCCCGCTTGGCATCGTGTGCGGTATCACCCCGGTCACCAATCCTACCAGTACCGTCATCTTTAAATCGTTGATCGCTATCAAGACCCGCAATCCGATCATTTTCGCTTTCCATCCCAAAGCCCAGCAAAGCTCTAAACTGGCAGCTGAGGTCGTCTTGGAAGCAGCTATAAAAGCTGGCGCCCCTGAAAACTGCATCTCTTGGATCGAACATCCTTCCATGGATGCCACAAGTGCTCTCATGAACCATCCGGATGTCGCTACTATTTTAGCTACCGGCGGCAATGCCATGGTCAAAGCAGCCTACTCTTGCGGCAAACCGGCTTTAGGTGTCGGAGCTGGAAATGTACCTTCATATATTGAAACGACCGCCAATCTTAAACAGGCTGTCAATGACATCGTAATGTCTAAAACCTTTGATAACGGTATGATCTGCGCCAGTGAACAGGCTGTCATCATTGATAAAGAGATCTATGAGGATGCTAAAGAGTTATTTGAAAGCTACTACACTCACTATTGCAATCCCAAAGAAAAAGAACTCTTGGAAAAATATATGTTTGGCGTCAAATCCTTCAGCAAGGAGGCCAAAGATGCCAGGTTAAATCCGGACATCGTCGGTAAATCAGCTAAATGGATCGCCAATAATGCCGGTTTTGACGTCCCAGACAACACTTCGATCCTGATGGTCGAATGTAAAGAAGTTGGCGTCAAAGAACCGCTCACAAGAGAAAAACTATCACCGGTCTTAGCAGTCCTAAAAGCTGATTCGATCGCTGATGGTTTAAATAAAGCTGAAGCGATGGTCGAATTTGGCGGTCTTGGTCATACAGCCTGTATCCATACTTCCAATGACAACTTGGCTAAAGAATACGGCAAACGCTTAGAAGCCTGCCGCATCATCGTCAATTCCCCTTCTACTTTAGGCGGTATCGGTAATGTCTATAACAGCCTGATCCCTTCTTTAACTTTGGGATGCGGCTCTTACGGTCATAACTCGGTAAGCGACAACATCAGTGCTGTCAATCTATTGAACATTAAAAAGATCGCCAGAAGGAGAAATAATATGCAATGGTTTAAAGTTCCATCAAAGATCTATTTTGAACGCAATTCGATTGAATATTTAAAGCAGATGCGTGAAATGGATCGTGTCTTTATCGTTACCGATCGTTCCATGGTCGATCTTGGTTATGTCAATCTTGTAACTAATCAGCTGGAAAAAAGAAGAAATAAAGTTCAGGTGCAGTTATTCTGTGATGTTGAACCAGATCCATCGATCCAGACGGTCAAAAGAGGTCTTAGCCTGATGCAGGCCTTCAGACCTGATACCATCATCGCTATCGGCGGCGGTAGTGCCATGGATGCCGCTAAAGGTATGTGGTTATTCTATGAAGAGCCGGAAGTAAACTTCAACGATCTGAAACAGAAGTTCATGGACATCAGAAAACGTGCTTTCCGCTATCCGGAACTTGGCAAAAAGTCTAAACTGGTCTGTATCCCGACTACTTCAGGTACAGGCAGTGAGGTAACACCGTTTGCCGTCATTACCGATAAAGAAGAAAACAAGAAGTATCCTTTGACCGACTACTCATTAACACCGACTGTTGCGATCGTCGATCCTAATCTTACTACTTCCCTGCCAGCTTCGATCACTGCCGATACCGGCATGGATGTCTTGACTCATGCCACTGAAGCCTATGTATCAACTTTAGCCAGTGATTTCACTGACGGTTTAGCTTTACAAGCTGTCAAGATGGTCTTTGAATTCCTGCCAAGAGCTGTTATGAACGGCAAAAATGATCTAGAAGCCCGCGAAAAGATGCATAACGCTTCTACTTTAGCTGGTATGGCTTTCGCCAATGCTTTCCTTGGTCTGAACCACTCGATCGCCCACAAAGTCGGCGGTGAGTTCCATGTACCGCACGGCAGAGCCAACGCTATCTTAATGCCTTGGGTCATCAGATATAACGGTGTCAAGCCTTCTAAACCTGGCATCTGGCCTAAATACAACTACTATCGTGCTGATGAGAGATATTGTGAGTTAGCCCGTTTGATCGGTTTGAAATTCGATACTGTCGAAGAAGGCGTTAAAGCTTACGCCGATGCCTGCTATAAACTGGGCAAAGAAGTCGGTATTGCCATGTCCTTTAAAGAACAGGGCTGTGATGAAGAAAAATGGCTGAATGACATGGATAAACTGGCTTTCTTGGCCTATGAAGATCAATGTTCGCCAGCCAATCCGAAAGTACCGATGTTGGAAGACATCAAAGAGATCTTAAAGAACTCTTATTACGGTGATTATAAATTAGATAAATAGTATTTTGGCCCTCTTGATCAAAATTTATTCAAGAGGGCTTTTTAAGTGCTAGAATAAAGTTATGAAAGAGATAGAAACACTAAAAAAGATTATTGATGCAAGCAAGAAGATCGTTTTCTTTACCGGGGCAGGCATCTCTGTGCCAAGCGGTATTCCGGATTTCCGCTCAAGCGAGGGTCTATATAAAAGCGATCTCAGGGCTGAAGAGATCTTATCGCATGAATATTTCATGAATCATCCTGAAGATTTCTATGACTTTTATAAAGCCAAGATGATCTATCCAGATGCCAAGCCCAATATCGCTCATAAGTGGATGGCTGAACTTGAAAAAGAAGGCCGCTCATTAGGTGTGATCACCCAGAATATCGATGGTCTTCACACTTTGGCTGAAAGTCAAAAAGTCGTAGAACTGCATGGTTCGATCTATCGCAACCATTGTCTTAAATGTCATAAAAGCTATGGTTTAAAAGAAGTAATGAACTCTCATCATTGTGAATGCGGCGGTATCATTAAACCGGATGTCGTTTTATATGGCGAACCTTTAAACAATAAAGACATCAATGAAGCTATAGAAATGATCATCAAAGCTGATACCCTTATCATCGTCGGTACTTCTTTAAATGTTTATCCTGCTGCTTCTTTTATTGAATATTATAGTGGCGATAACTTAATCCTTATCAATAAGGGTGCTACTTATAAACATGTTTATGCTAAGCTGGTCATTGATGATGATATAGTCGAGGTAGTCAAGAAACTGCAAGAACTCTAGTATTTTAAAAAGGATCGTGCGATCCTTTTATTTCGTTTTAACATCGATACGGTTAAGAGCTCTCTTTAAAGAAAGTTCCGCTCTTTTTAAATCACCGTTTTTATTTTCTAAGCGTTCCATCGCTCTTTTTTTAGAATCATTGGCTCTATCAAGATCGATCTCGGTCTTGTTTTCGATGGCAGGTGAAAGAATGGTACATTTATCATCCTTGAAATAAAGCATCCCGCCGGCAACGGCATAGACTTCCCGCTTTTCTTCTTCCATTTCCAGACGGGAGATCTTTAAAGTCATCACCAAAGGCATGTGTGAGGGCAAGATGCCTCTTTGTCCATCTTCAGAAATGGCACTAATGATCTTGGCTGTCGTCTTTTTATAAAGACCGTTAGGCGTGACCATCCGCACTTCAATCATTAAAACCCATCTCCTTAGCTTTAGTTACGACATCATCGATCGTCCCTGCAAACATGAAAGCACCTTCCGGATACTCATCATATTCACCGCTCAATAAAGCTTTGAAACTTCGGATAGTTTCATTAAGCGGCACAAAGACCCCCTTCATGCCGGAGAATTGTTCAGCGACATTGAACGGCTGTGATAAGAAGTTACGGGCCCGGCGGGCACGGTTGACGATCTTTTTATCTTCTTCGCTAAGTTCATCCATACCTAAGATGGCAATAATATCCTGCAATTCTTTATATCTTTGTAGTAAAGCGATAACGCCTCTAGCCACTTCATAGTGTTCTTCACCAACTATAGCAGGCTCTAAAACTCTTGAAGATGATTCAAGCGGATCAACAGCCGGATAGATACCTAAAGAGGCAATGCTTCTGTCTAATACCGTCTTGGCATCAAGATGACTAAAGGCTGTGGCTGGGGCAGGGTCGGTAAGATCATCGGCTGGCACATAGATAGCCTGCACCGATGTGATCGAACCATCACTTGTCGAAGTGATCCTTTCCTGTAATTGGCCCATTTCCGTCGCTAAAGTCGGCTGATAACCGACAGCACTTGGCATTCTGCCTAAAAGAGCCGATACTTCCGAGCCAGCCTGTGTGAAACGGAAGATATTATCAATAAACAACAAGACATCCTGATGATCATGATCACGATAGTATTCGGCCATCGTCAAGCCGCTCAGACCGACACGCATTCTGGCGCCCGGTGATTCATTCATCTGACCATAGACGAGAACCGTCTTATCAAGGACTTTTGATTCCTTCATCTCATAATACATATCGTTGCCTTCACGGGTTCTCTCGCCAACACCGGTAACGACACTGCGGCCGCCGTGTTCTTTAGCGATATTGTGAATAAGCTCCTGCATCAAGACGGTCTTGCCGACACCAGCGCCGC
Source organism: uncultured Erysipelotrichaceae bacterium (assembly GCA_944326825.1). Taxonomy (GTDB): domain Bacteria; phylum Bacillota_I; class Bacilli_A; order Erysipelotrichales; family Erysipelotrichaceae; genus JAHHTG01. The sequence continues at coordinate 6,092 of CALVFL010000036.1, read as the reverse complement.
CAAACAGACCGATCTTGCCGCCCTTGGCATAAGGACAAAGCAGATCGATAACTTTAATGCCGGTTTCTAAGATCTCGCTATTGGTCTTTTGCATGGCATAAGTCGGGGCATCACGATGAATCGGCATCCTCTTGACATCTTTATCAAGTTCACCTAAACCATCGATCGGCTCACCTAAGACATTAAACATCCGGCCTAAGATTTTTTCACCTACCGGTACACTGATCGGACCTTCTGTGTCTTCAACGGGCATCTTGCGCACTAAACCGTCTGTAGATGACATGGCGATACATCTGACCGTATCATCACCGATATGCTGTGCTACTTCCAGTACCACTTTACTGCCGTCTTCTTTATGAATGACTAAAGCATTTTTAAGTTTAGGCAGATGTTCCTTATCAAACCGTACATCAACTACCGGTCCTATAATTTGGGTAATATATCCATTCATAACTACATCCTTTCTATAATGCGTCTGCTCCCGAAACGATCTCGGTTATCTCTTGTGTTATCGCTGCCTGTCTAGCCTGATTGTAGGCTAAGATCAGTTCATCTTCCAATTCTTCAGCATTGTCGTTGGCATTTTCCATAGCCAGTCTTCTTGATGCCTGCTCAGAAGTCTTGGCTTCTAAAGAGAGGGTATATACTGAATTTAAAGTCACCATCTCAATAAGACCATCCAGCACTTCCTCGGCACTTGGATCAAAGATGATCTCGCTTGTCGATCCTTCACACTTCTCATAGGGCAAAAGCGTCTTTAAAGAAGCCTCAAAAGTCATCGTATTGACAAAGCGGGTATATAAGACATTGATCTTGCCGACTTCATCATGCAGATACATCTCAATGGCCTTTAAAGCCATCTTGCTCAAATCTTCATAACTGGTCGCATCAATACCCGTCATCTCATTGATGATATTAAAGCCTTCATTTTTAAAAGCCGAATACATCTTAGTTCCTATCAGCAATACCGGATCTTCTTTTTTAAGCCTGCTTAAAGCCAGCTTAAAGACATTGATATTATAAGCTCCGCATAGACCAAGATCAGAAGTAAAGATGACAGTAAGTACCTTATCGCTTTTAGACTCTTTAAGATAAGGACTGTTTAACTCTTTATCGGAAGCGATGATATCTTTGATCACTTCTTCTAAAACTTCCTGATATTCTCTGGTATTCTGCATGGTATTTCTTTGCTTGGTCAGTTTGGCATTGGCAATGAGTTCCATGGCCCCGGTGATCTTGCGGGTCGATTTGATCGACTTGATCCTTGATTTTAAAGCCTGCTTGCTTTGCATCAGTTATCTCCGTTTAAAAGCTGATATTCATCAATATATTCTTTAATGGCTGAAGCGATCTTTTCATCAAGTGCTTCATCGATATCGCCGGTTTCTTTAAGGGCTTTTAAAAGATCAGAGTGTTTATTGATAAAATGACGATGCAGTCCCTTTTCTACTTTCTTGATCTCATCGACCTTTATTAAAGACAAATAACCCTTTTCAACTGCATATAAAGAAACGACTTCCAGTTCCATGGTTAAAGGTTCATACTGATCCTGTTTCAAGATCTCCTGTACTCTTTTGCCATGATCGATCGTCTTTTGGGTAATGGCATCTAAATCACTGCCGAATTGCGTAAAAGCCAGCAATTCATTATATTGGGCAAGTTCAAGCTTTAAAGACTTGGACACTTTCTTCATAGCTTTAGTCTGGGCATTGGAGCCGACTCTTGATACCGAAAGGCCAGAATCAACGGCCGGACGGATACCGGAATTGAAAAGCTCTGTCTGAAGGAAGATCTGTCCGTCAGTGATCGAGATGACATTGGTTGGAATATAGGCACTGATGTCACCGGCCTGTGTTTCAATGATCGGCAAAGCCGTCAAAGAACCGCCGCCAAGTTCATCATTAAGTTTGCAAGCTCTTTCCAAAAGTCTTGAATGCAGATAAAAGATGTCGCCAGGATAAGCTTCTCGGCCTGGAGGCCTTCTTAGAAGCAAGGACAAGGTACGATAAGCTACGGCGTGCTTAGAAAGATCATCATAGACGATAAGGACATGTTTGCCCTTTTCCATCCATTCTTCACCCATGGCACATGCGCTATAAGGCACGATATACTGCATCGGTGCTGCTTCAGAAGCGCTGGCCATGACTACCACTGTATAATCCATCGCTTTATTGGCTTTAAGTTTCTCAACGATCTGAGCGACCGTTGAAGCTTTTTGACCGATAGCTACATAAATACAGATCACATCGGAATCCTTTTGATTGATGATCGTATCGATCGCCAAAGCTGTTTTACCAGTCTGACGATCACCGATGATTAATTCCCTTTGGCCTCTGCCGATCGGGATCATCGAGTCAATGACTTTAAGTCCGGTCATCAAAGGTTCATGAACGCTCTTTCTGGTCATGACACCCGGAGCGACTCTTTCAATAGGACGGTAAGTATCCGACTTGATAGGTCCCAAGTCATCGACCGGCTCGCCCAAAGCATTGACGACTCTGCCTAAAAGAGCGTCGCCGACTTTGACTTCAACGATCTGCTTGGTCCTTTTAACGCTTTGCCCTTCTTTGATATTGGTATCATCACCTAAAACGACGACACCGACTACTTCTTCTTCAAGATTTAAGATCATGCCATAGGTATCATCTTCAAACTTGACAAGTTCACTGAGCATTGCCTGATCCAGACCTTCCACCAAAGCGATACCGTCACCGACTGTAACTACTGTACCGACATCATCCGTTTCGATCTTATCTTCATAATGCCTGATCCTCTCTTTGATCAAAGCACTGATCTCATCCGCTCTTAAATCCATATCCTCACCAACTTTCCTTTAGTAATTCTTTTTTAAGATTATTCATCTTGTTTTGCATACTGGTATCGATCACATAATCATCGATCTTGACTTTAAAACCGCTGATTAAACCTTTATCAATAACTTCATCTATCTCGACATCACAATGATATTTGTTGCCGATAGCTTTTTTAAGCCTTGTGACCTCTTCATCCCTTAAAGGACGGGAAGATGTCACTTTAGCAACCTTGATGCCTAAATGTTCATTGCACTTGCTGATAAAATCGGTAAGTATCTCATTTGCATAAGTGCTTCGACCTTTATCGGCAAGTAAACATAAAAGATTTCTAAAAGACACATCAAAAGCAGCGAAACATTCATTGATCAAATCTTTTTTAACTTCTTTATCGATCGCATTGGTCCTTAAAAAGACCATCAGTTCGCCCTTTAAATATTCTTTTAGTTTTTGTGCCTGTTTTTTGCGTTCTACTACTTTATTATCTTCTACCGCCAGCTCAACAAAAGCTGAAGCATAAACTTCACTGATCTTATTTGCCATTTAATTCATCGATGATCTCATTTAAAGAATCTTCGTCCTGTTTAGAGAGGTCTTTGTCTTTCAGAAGTTTCTCGCTGGCTGAAAGAGCAACATCCACGATCTGACGATTGATGTCTTTCTTGAGTTCCATCTCCTCTTTTTTAATACGATCATGAGCTTTGCGATAGATGTCCTGAGCCTCAGTCTTGGCATCATCAACGATGACAGCCTTAGTATCTTTAGCTTCTTTTTTGGCTGTTTCAATAATATCCTTAGACAATACTTTAGCTTTTTCAACTTCTTCTTTAGCCTTGGACAAGTTTTCTTTAGCCTCTAAATTGATATTATCGGCATCTTTAAGCTTGCCATTGACGTAATCCTCACGCTTTTGGATCATCTCACGGGCCGGATTAAACAAAAACTTGTAGATAAAAAAGAATAAAACAGCCGTTACACATAAAGTGTAAAGCATCGTCAAAGGATTAGGAAACAGTTGCTGGGAAATATCTATTCCTAGATCCATTTTTATTTAAAAACAAAGATCAACATGAACGCAATCAACATACCATAGATAGCACAAGTTTCGGCTACGGCACAACCGACGATCAGCATCGTACGGATCTGACCGGCTGCTTCCGGATTTTTACCTACTGCCTCTACTGCCTTAGCTGCTGCATAACCCTGTCCGATACCGGTGGAAATACCCGTCATTACCGAAATACCTGCAGCGATCGCTACTAAACCTCTACCTACATCCATTATTAAGAAACCTCCTTATCTTCGTTTAACTCATTGGATATAAACACTTGGGTAAGTGAAATAAATATAAACATCTGGATAAATCCAGCAAAGACATCAAAATAAGCATGCAGCGGCGGAGCAAAGATCATGCCAAATATATTGGGCACTCCACTTAGACCGAAGAGTGAAAAGACAAGATCAGTCAATCCCCCTGTTGCTGTATAGACCAAAGTCATAATGATCGAACCGGATAAGATATTGCCGAAAAGACGGATCGACATCGAAATAAGCGGAGCGATCTTGCCAAAGAAGTTAGGAACGATAAACGGTACGATCGGTTCTATGAAACCGTGCAGATAGGCTTTGATGCCGTTATCTCTGATCGCATTATACTGGATCATGAACCAGGTGATAAAAGCCATCGTCAAGGTGACCGAATAGTTCATGGTCGGCGCATTTAAACCAAACAGACCGCTGATATTGCATAAAAACAAGAAAAGTACCAAAGTACCGATATAAGGACTGAGCCTTTTGACATAATCCTTGCGGACAGTATTGAGCACGGAATTATCCATGAGTTCTACAAACCACAAAGCTAAAAGGACGATGCCTTTTTCTTTAGCTAAAGGATCAGCCTTTTTTATCTTATGGCCGGCATAGACCGAAAGCACGATGATAAAAAGAGCCACCACCGTCATTGAAAACAATTCTTTTTGGACGTATAAATGCATATCCTATCTCCTGAGATTTAAAATAAGATAAATGACTTTATCAAACACCAGTCCGATAAAGATCCCCCAATAATTGATATTGTCTTTAAACAAAAACCCCGCTAACAAGACGATCACAATGACTAAAAGATCAAAGATCATGCTCATCATCGCCAGAAAACCGTTACTTTTCGTTTCCAGGATGCCGGTGATGCTTCTTGAAAGCAAAGCCAGATAGATCACCTGAGCGATCGTACCTAAAATAAGTCCGTTGGCAAAGGCAGGATCAATAAATAAAGCGATAAAACTGCCGGCTAAGATAAAAGGTATGCTGACTTTAAGGTTCTTTAAATGTTCTAAGATCATAAATATCAAATAGTTTTGTAAGATGTATTCGCTTACATTACCAATTATTATTTTAACATAAATATCGACAGTGAAAAGATATTCTTATTAAAAAAGTGCTGCCCTTTAAGACAACACTTTAATATCATTATTATTTAGTACCGAAGATCCTGTCACCGGCATCGCCCAGTCCTGGCACGATATAACCTTTTTCATTCAAGCATTTATCTAAGGCCGCTAAGTAGATATCAACATCCGGATGAGCCTTCTTGACAGCTTCAACTCCTTCAGGAGCACCGACCAGGCAAACAAGTTTGATATTTTTAGCTCCTCTTTGTTTGATGAGGTCGATTGCAGCGTTGGCGCTGCCGCCAGTCGCCAGCATTGGATCTAAGACAAGATTTACCGCATCGCACAGATTAGACGGGAATTTTGCAAAGTATTCATGAGGCAGCAAAGTTTCTTCATCACGATATAGACCGATAAAGCCTACTTTAGCTGTCGGAATCAGATCGTTGATGCCGTTCACAAGACCAAGTCCTGCCCTTAAGATCGGGATCAAAACGATGTCATTCAATAATTCATAAGTATCGCACTCAGCAACCGGTGTAGTAATATGGACCGGTTTCAGAGGTAAATCTCGACATACTTCATAAGCCATCAATCCGGCTATCTCATCAAGATTCTGCTTAAAATCCTTCGTCTTGGTATCGACCTTGCGCATCTGCGTAAGTTTATGAGTGATCAAAGGATGATTTAAAATAGTAACCATGTCTTACCTCCATTTCTATAATGGTATCATAAATCTCCTCTCAATAACAATCATAATCTAAAGCCTGTTAATTCCTAAACTAAATTCCGTTTATGATCCACGAAAGCACATTTTACTTTGATAATGGACCTTTGGTCATATTATCATGGTGATGTACACACCTTTGAATATCAAAAAAGAAAGGAAAAGGTA
>CALVFL010000035.1 GCA_944326825.1 uncultured Erysipelotrichaceae bacterium | reverse complement strand
TTCTTTTTGACGGGAATTGATCATATAGATACTGCTGATTATAAGCATGATCACGCAGAAGACAAGGATAGCCAAGATAGAAGAGTCAAGATTGTTTCTTAAAGCTTTAAAGGGTTCGATGATGTTGTCTAAATCGTTGGTAGTCGAACCGGCTGTAAAAAAGATTCCTGACAATAACCTCTCGTTACCTTCATTTTGGACTTTTTCATCAATGATCGCTTCAGCCCTGTGATCAAAGTCTTGAACCGTTTCAGCATTTTTAAAGTTATAAACGGCTTGATCGATCATAAAAATATTTTTATTGGGTGTAGCCGAAGGTATTCTGATCGATGTTTCCCCTCTGGCACTTCCTTCTTTGATCGCTTTATATACGATCTCTTTACTTAAAGTGTTGCGGTCGTCTTTATAGTCTTTTAAATACTTTAAAGCCGTGCTGTTTAAAGCCAAAACATCAGCCTCTATTCCCAGATCTCTTTCCAAAGCCCTTTTATCAAAGATACCTTTGACCTTAAAAGAATAATCACTTAAAGGATAATAGCCGTCTAGACTGTTTCCTGCTTCTCTTTTAAAGACCAGTTCATCGCCGACCTCAAGATAGTAATAATCAATATCAGCACTGTCATCGATAAAATGTTCATCTGACACCAAGACATTTAAAGTATCTTCATCATCTTTATCAAGATTTTCACCCTCTAGAATATAATCATCAAAGTTTTCAAACTCCTCTAGTGCAAAGGAATTGCCGATGATCAGGCCATCGATATCAACAGTCAAAGCACTATCATAAAGATCATTTACATAATTATTAAAGCTGAAAGTGATCTTGGAATCGATGACGCCGTCAAGATGTTCACACTCTTTTAAACCTTCAATGACAGAGATGATGGTTTCGTAGTAGTCAGAATTATCATCATAGCGGATCACATCGGCATTAGCGATAAATGTAACATAGCCGCCAAGCTCATAATTGATCGGTGTGCTGATCTCCATGTTATGATAGAGGGTTTCTTGCGAATTGCGGACATTGATCGAGGTGAATAAGACAAAAGTCATGACGAAAATGATCAAAGCATTCAAAAAAGTCTTTAAGAAGTTGCGTTTTAAATAATTAAAAGCATATTTTAACAGTTTCATAGCCCTACTCCTTTTCTCCCATCAAAAGGATGATCTTGGGATCAAGACTTTTCATCTTAAAGTAAGTAAAGATAAAAGCGACAGCACTGATGATAAACCACAAAGCTAAAAGAAACAGGTAGTCATTGACTCCAAAGCTGACCTCAAAAGTCTTGATCAGTTTTCCAGTGCCGGAAGCATCATAGAAATGAGGATTGTATTCACCGCTTAAGATCTTCATGGTCTGATAAGAGAATTCATTTTCAGCATAGACTTTAGTAAATATTGAACTGACGATAACAGCAAGTATTATCGGTATAATATTGATAAGCAGGAATTCTTTAAAGAGGTCGAAATTGATTCGGCTTTTCTTTTTGCCCAATGCATTTTGGATGCCGATCTCTTTTTTGTTGGTGTTGATATTATAGACATTGATGATGATCAAAGTGATAAGTGTCAAAGAGATCAAAATATAATTCAAGACCGTAAAGACGAAACTGTTTGATTCACTCATCGTAATGGCATCGGCATAATCATCTAAACTGCTGACATAAGAATAAGGATAACCGCCATCAAGCTCGCTTAAAGCCTTGATCTTAGGAGTTATTTCCGACAGGATGTCTTTCATCCTTCCTCTTTCTTCCACATTGAACATCAAAGGTTTATAACCTTTTAGATCGCCATAAGTATAGTCGATCTCATCTTCGCTTAAGTTTTCGCTCAACCATTCTTGATAATCAGAAGCGATGATGTCTAAAGTTTTGGCTGGAATATAGATATTGCGGCAAACAGGTGTATCGATAGTCGGCAGATCATAGCTTTCAATGCCGTCATGAAGTCCGATGATCTCAAATTCATAGCTCTTTTCAATATCGCCTTTTCTGAAAGTCAATGTAAAAGTGTCGTGGACATCGATATCTGTATCGACATCTTTAGCTCCGGCAAAGAAACTTAAAGAGGGAACGATAGCCTTAAAACGTCCTTCACTCAGATCTTCTTTACTGAAAGTCGTCCCTTCGATGATCCTGGTAAAATTACTTTTAAGATCAGTGAAATCGGTCTGTTCGACTCCGATCAAAGAAGGAAAGAAATTAAACTCTCCTTCCGCATCGGGATCGATGTCACCCAAAACATCCTCAGCCAGACCAAAATAAGCATAGCGTTTAAGACTCTCTTCATCGCTTAGACCAAGCGGTGTCTGACTGAAGCGCATCTTTTCCCTTTCATTGTCATTATGACGCTCGAAATTATAATAATCTTCCGGCACTCTGGGAATATACAGACAATCATAATTATCGGCATCACTCATATTTTGGCAGGTATAGATATATCTTGAATAAAGAAAGGACTCTTTATCAGCGTAATCGATGCCTTCCATCGTCTTTATCTTGTCAAAGAGTTCTTCATAAGCAACACTGATCTCTTGATAGCCCTCTTTAGTATTTTCGGCTTCATAATCATTGATATTGCCGACGATATAAAAATATAGATCCGTATCATTCTCAATCATCTTAGCCAGCTGTTCATTGGCGGAAGTCATCATCTGCGATATAAAAAGCAGGGAAGCCAGAATGAAAAAGATACCCATCTGGAGTAGTGTTCGTATCTTCTGGTGATAGAGCTTCTTGAAGATATATTTCATAAGTGCTCCTTGTCTTTATACAGATCTATAAATGTAAAAATTGAAAATAGCAATGTAAGAGTTTTCTTTTTATCATTTTAACATAACTGTCACTGTCTGCATAGTATTTAAAGGACAATTTGCAAAATATCATTTAAGCATAATAAAACCGCATGATCATTAGACCATGCGGAAATATTTATTTCTCATTGATATGTTCGATGATATCTTCGATCCTTTGGGCTTTTTTAAAACTTTCATCCAAAAGGAAAGTAAGCTCAGGGATCTTTCTGACTCTGACCCTTTTGGCCAGTTCGCTGCGGATATGGCCTTTAGCACGGTTTAAAGCTTTAAGACCGGCTTCGTTTCTTTCTTCTTTGCCCAAGAAAGAAACATAGACCTTGGCATAACTCAGATCATTGGTCACATCAACATCCATCACCGTAACAAAACCGATATGGGGATCTTTCAAAGAGAAGCGGATGATATCGCTGATCTCTTTAAGAAAGATCGAATTCAGTTTTTCTCTTCTTAATCCCATCTTAGTCCTGTTTTACCTCTTGATCGACATAACCTTCGATTATATCGTTTTCTTTGATGTCGTTATAGTTTTCGATCGTCAGACCGCATTCATAACCGCTGGTAACTTCCTTGGCATCGTTTTCAAAACGTTTTAAAGAAGCTACTTTGCCAGTGTAGATAACGATACCGTCCCTGATCAGACGAACATTGGCATCACGGGTGATCTTGCCTTCGGTAACCATACAGCCGGCGATCGTACCGATCTTGGATACTTTGTAAGTCTTTCTGACTTCACATTGACCGATGACCACTTCTTCATAGACAGGTGCCAGCATACCTTTCATAGCTGCTTCCATTTCTTCAACAGCTTTATAGATGATGTTGTGGAGTCTGATCTCAACGCCTTCTTCTTGGGCTTTCTTGCGGACATTGGCATCCGGACGGACATTGAAGCCATAGATCACCGCCTTGCCGGCACTTGCCAGCATGACATCTGATTCAGAAATAGCCCCGGCTTGTGAGCGGATGACATTGACTTTGACGCCATCGACATCGATCTTGCTTAAAGAAGAGGCAACTGCTTCAGCTGAACCCTGCACATCGGCTTTAACGATGACCGGGATCTCTTGGATATCGCCCTTTTCGATCTGGGAAGCCAGATCATCAAGCGACATCGCCGATGTAGCATTGCGTTCTTTTTCGATCTTCTGACGCATCCTTCTTTCAGCAACTGCACGGGCATCTTTATCATTGTCAAAGACTTTGAAATGATCGCCGGCGACTGGTACATCATTTAAACCGATGATCTCAACTGGCGTTGAAGGATAAGCAACTTTGATCTCTTTACCGTTATCATCTGTCATCTTGCGCACTTTGCCATGAGTGACACCAACGACGATCGAATCGCCCTGATGCAGCGTACCGTTTTGCACAAGCAAAGTAGCTACCGGGCCTCTGCCCTTGTCAAGTTTAGCTTCAATGACACTGCCGACAGCCAGTTTGTTAGGATTGGCCTTCAGTTCTCTTACCTCGGATACGACTAAGATCGTTTCCAAGATGTCTTTGATGCCTTCGCCTTTTTTAGCGCTGCAGTTGACAAAGATCGTATCACCGCCCCATTCTTCCGGAATAAGGCCCAGATCAGCCATCTCGCTTTTTACTCTTTCCGGGTTGGCATCCGGTTTATCCATTTTATTGACCGCCACGATGATCGGCACCCCGGCCGCCTTGACATGATCGACCGCTTCTTTGGTTTGCGGCATGACACCGTCATCAGCAGCAACAACGATGATAGCCACATCGGTCAGACTGGCTCCACGGGCCCGCATGGCTGTGAAAGCTTCATGACCTGGCGTATCAAGGAAAGTGATATCCTTGCCACGGATCGTTACCTGATAAGCACCGATATGCTGAGTGATGCCGCCGAATTCCCCTTCAGTCACTTTCGTCTTTCTGATCGAATCCAAAAGCGTGGTCTTGCCATGATCGACATGACCCATGATCGTAACGATCGGCGGTCTTTCTTTGAGATCTTTAGGATCATCGATCTCATCATCCTCAAGACTGTTTTCATCTTTCGGTTCTTCATAGACCGGTTCAATACCAAACTCTAAGCAGACTAATTCTACCGTATCTTTATCTAGCGGAGAATTGATGGTCACCATCTTGGAAAGCATGAACAGTATCTTGATGATGTCACTGGCATTTTTATGACATTTATTAGCCAAATCAGCAACCGTAATACCGTCAGAATAAGTAATAGAAGTTACTTTTTCACTGCGGTTTGATTCATGGTTATTATTAAACTTGGAACTTTTTTTATTGTTCGCTCTTTTCTTTACTTGTTTCGCCATTGCTGATCCCTCCTTTTTCTTTAATCAATAAACTCGCAAAACCTTTATCTATGACTCCGATAGTCCTGACATTCCTTTTTCCTAAAGCCATCGACAATTCATCAGAATCATAATCAAGACAATAAGGGATCTGATAATAGTAACATTTCTTCAGATATCTTTCCTTGGTCTTGTCCGATGCATCTTTAGCCAAAAGCAGATACTTGACACGCCCCTTAGCGAAACCCTCTAAGATCGCATCGGCAAATATCAGACATTTAGCTCTATACATCAAACCTAATGTGGAAAGTATCTTATCCTTCATCGATTACCCTCTTTATCTCTTCATAGACTGTTTCGGGGATCTTTACTTCTAAGGCCCTTTCTAAAGCGTTCTTCTTGATTGCTAACTCCAAGGCACCCAAATCTTTTTTAAGATAGGCACCCTTGCCGTTAGCCTTGCCGCTTAGATCGACACTTACTTCCCCTTCTTTATTTCTGACGATCCTAAGCAATTCTTTTTTAGGCAAAGATTCGCCCGTCGCCACACATTTTCGCATCGGGATCTTTCTCATGATCAATCCTTATCGTAGTAGTCATCATATTCGTCAAAGTCGATGTCATCGTTGATCCAGGAATTCTTGGCATCTTCTTCTTCAAGTGCTTCGATCTCTTCAAGCTCTTCAAGAGAATACTCCGGTTTTAATTCATATTCTTTGTCATGCTTGAGCTCGCTGGCTCTTAAACGCCTTTCATCTTCTTCGCCTTTTTTACGTCTTTTCTTGACTACTTTAACTTCTTCTTTCTTGGAGGCATCGGCAAAGTCCTCAAACTTAGACTTGTATTCAGCCTTAGGTGCTCTGACCTTGCGCTTCATTTCCGTCTTTTCTTTCTTGACTTCTTCTTTAGCCTCTTCTATAACTTCTTCACTTTCTGAAACGGTTTCTTCTGGTACAGTTTCAGTTTCTAAAGCCTCTTCTTTGGTATCTTCAGCTTCTTCTTTTAAAGGTTCTTTAACTTCTTCAAGCGGAAGTTCTTCTTCGTTTTTGATATCGACGATCGTGATTTCTTCGTCTTCGCTCGGCTTGACTTCCATCTCATCGATCGCATCTTCAAACAGATCGCCGCTCTTAGCTACCTGCTCATCAAATTCAGCCTTACGTTTAGCGATCTCTTCCTGCTGTAAAGCGAATTCTTTCATCTGCTTTTCTTTGGCGATCCTTTCTTGATCTTCCCTGAATTCATTGACCTTAGCTTCGATATCGATACCGGATTCTCTGATCTCGGATTCAGTCTTGATGTCGATCTTGCGGTCAGTCAATTTAACAGCCAACTTGGCATTTTTACCCTTTTTACCGATAGCGCTGGATAACTGATCATCTTTGACGACAACGATCAAAGGACGATTATGATGTTTGCGCTTGCGTTCGATCTCTTCTTCGCTTAAACCTTCAAAGTTTTCTTCATCATAGAAACAGGCTACGACTTCCGCCGGAGAGAGAGCGTTTTTGACAAGTTCGCCGATATCTTCATTCCATTCAAAGATGTCAATCTTTTCACCTTTGATCTCGCTGATGACGGCTTGCACACGGGTTCCTCTTGGACCGATGCAGGCACCGATCGGATCGATCTCTTCGTTTTTGGTATAGACGGCCATCTTTGTCCTTTCGCCGGCTTCTCTGGCAATCGCTTTTATCTCAACGACACCCTGCATGATCTCTGGCACTTCTTTTTCAAAAAGACGTTTCACAAACATGGCATCAGCTCTTGATAAAACGACCTGCGAACCTTTAGAATTCTTGGACACCTCTTTGATGACAGCTCTGATCTGCTGATTTTCCCGATAGTTTTCACCGGGGATTTGCTCCGATTTCAGCATGATGCCGATCGTATTCTTGAGATCGACCAGGATGAATTTTTCTTCAACGGTCTTGATGATGCCGCTTACCAGATCATAGACTTTATCTTTATATTCTTCATATACTCTTTGTTTTTCATATTCTTTGATCTTTTGTTTAAGCATATTTTTAGCTACCGAGATCGAAGATCTGCCGATCTCGTTAAAATCTACTTCCATAGCGATCGTATCGCCCACCTTGGCATCAGGGTTGATCTTTTTAGCATCACTTAAAAAGATGTCCAGAGTTTCATCGTACTTGTCGCTGTCATCTTCAACAACTTCCAAGTCATGATAGATCTTCATCTCTTTAGGTGTTACTTCCACTCTGATCTCAGCGGCAGGTGCATCGATATGTTTCTGATAAGTCTTGACGATCGCTTCTTTTAATACATCAATAATAAAATTAGGATCTATCTTGCGGTCATCTTCAAAGATCCTCAGACTTTCCACAAAATTCTTATTTTTTAAATCAATACCACTCATTTTTAAAATTCTCCTTAAAATTTAACTGCGAGTCTGATAAATTTAATATCATCAAAATTAAACGTCAGTTTCCTTTTGATATTCTTGTCCATATAACTTAAAGTGATCACTTCGCCATCCACTTCTTCAAGTGTTCCATAGATAGCTTTAGGCTCAACGGCTCTTTTGAACTTCACATAGACATAATGTCCCTTAGCAGCGATGATGTCATTCAGATCTTCAAGTTCTCTTTCAAGACCGACTGTCGATACATCCAATAAATACGCTTCTTCAAACTGATCATCATAACGATCAAGGAAAGAAGACACCAACTCTGATACTTTGGCGATCCCGCTTAGATCAAGATGTTCATCGATCAATACTTCTAAACTGTTTTCCTTGCCTTTGCGATAATTCAAACGATACAGCTTACAGCCGTTTTGACTAAGATATTCTTTTAATTCCTGTTCCAGTTTTTTGATTTCCAACCTAAACCTCCTTTAAGTCATAAGATAAGGAGTGGTTTACCACTCCTTGCTAGAAATATCATAACACTTTATTTTATCTGGCGCAACTTTAAATGCACTCTCTTCTATCAGAAAAGAGTCATCTGATTCTCTTCATCAAGATCTTTTAAAATATTGAGCTCGTCCATCTTTTTAAGCAGAGTATAAGAAAGCTGGGTGCGGTTCATAAGATCTTCTTTCGAGATAAAGGCATTCTCTTTGCGGGCTTTGACAATACTTTCAGCTACGTTTTCACCAAGACCGTCTAAAACGATAAACGGCGGGATGATCTCGTGGTCATCTTCAGGATTTACTAAAAACTCTTTAGCTAAAGAACGGTTGATGTCGATATTGGCTAAACGATAGCCTCGTGATGCCATCTCAAAACAGATCTCTAAAGTATCATAGAGATCCCTCTCTTTTTTAGAAGCCGTATTGCCGATCTCTTTTGAATTCATCTTTTCTAGCAGATAATCCATTTTATTTTTGATCGTCTTGGCATCTTTGGTCATGATCGCAATATCATAGGCATCACAGCGCAAAGAGAAGTATGATACATAGTAATATTGAGGATAGTAGACTTTAAACCAAGCGATCCTGACTGCCATGATGACATAGGCAACCGCATGGGCTTTCGGAAACATGTATTTGATCTTCTTACAGGATTCGATATACCATTTTGGCACATCATGTTCTAGCATCATCTTTTCCTGCTCTTCGCTTAGACCCTTGCCCTTACGCACCTTTTCCATAATGTCAAAGGCAGCTTTGGAAGGAAGTCCGTAAGAAAGCATCGTGACCATGATGTCATCTCGACAACCGATCACATCTTTAAGGGCAATGCCTTCTTCGATCAGATCTTTGGCATTGTTGTTCCAGACATCGGTACCATGGGAAAGACCGGAGATCTGCACAAGATCGGAGAAGGTGCTCGGATGTGTCAACTCCAAGATCCTTCTTACAAAACGGGTACCAAATTCCGGAAGACCGCAGGCACCGGTCGGTTCATCATAGATGTCGTTTTGAATGTCTAAGGCTTTTGAGCTGTAAAACAAAGACATGACTTTAGGATCATTCATCGGAATACTCTTGGGATCGATGCCGGATATATTCTGTAAAAGGCGCATAGCTGTCGGATCGACATGGCCTAAAATATCAAATTTTAAGACATTGTCATGAATTTCATGGAAATCAAAGTGAGTGGTACGCCATACCGAAGAAGGGTCATTGGCCGGATATTGGACAGGTGTAAAATCATAGACATCCATATAGTTAGGAATGACGATGATACCGCCAGGATGCTGGCCAGTCGTTCTTTTGACTCCTTCGCAACCGGAAGCCAGACGCTGTCTTTGAGCTTTAGACATATTGGGGATATCCATCTCTTCCTGATAGCCGCTGACATAACCGAAAGCCGTCTTTTCGGCCACCGTTGAGATTGTGCCAGCCCTGAAGACATGATCTTCGCCAAAGACTTCTCTTGTGAAAAGATGGGCCTTATCCTGATATTCGCCGGAGAAATTCAAGTCGATATCCGGAACCTTATCGCCATTGAAGCCAAGGAAGGTTTCAAACGGAATATCTTGCCCGTCACCCCTTAGATCATGACCGCAGACAGGACATTTGGCATTTGGCAAGTTGTAGCCTGAAGCATATTCATTTTCCCATTTGAGATAATGACAATGCGGACAGATATAGTGGGCTGGCAAAGGGTTGACCTCGGTAATGCCGGCCATCGTCGCTACCAAAGATGATCCTACCGAACCACGGGAACCGACGAGATACCCATCCTCATTGGACTTTTTGACTAAAAGATGCGATACGTAATAGATAACGCCATAACCGTTGCCGATAATGGCATCAAGTTCTTTTTTAAGCCGTTTCTCAATAATTTCATCAAGCTTTTCGCCATATAATTCATGAGCTTTATCATAAACGATCTTTCTTAGTTTATCATCCGAACCTTCGATGACTGGTGTATAAAGCTTGTCATGGATCGGATTGATGGCTTCACACATCGAGGCGATCTTTTTAGGATTGTCTATGACTAGAGCTTTAACTAATTGTTCATCTTCGAGCCACTTAAAACTCTCTAACATCTCACTTGTATTTCTGAAATGCTGATCAGGCATGATCGCTTTATGACGGACATCTTTATTATAGATAAACAAAGGATGATGGGCTC
Source organism: uncultured Erysipelotrichaceae bacterium (assembly GCA_944326825.1). Lineage (GTDB taxonomy): Bacteria > Bacillota_I > Bacilli_A > Erysipelotrichales > Erysipelotrichaceae > JAHHTG01. The sequence continues at coordinate 11,745 of CALVFL010000035.1, read as the reverse complement.
CGCCGATCGCTAAAGCATTGATATAGACATCTCTTAGGATCTTTTCATCTTTTTTGACATAGTGGACATCACCGCTGGCCACGATGAGTTTATTTAACTTGAGGGCTGTCTGAATGATCGTTTTGATGATGTCTTTTAAACGCTCATAAGTAAAACTCTGGCGATATTCGACAAGATGCCGGTAATTCTCTAAGGGCTGCACTTCGATATAATCATAAAAAGCCATCGCTTTTTCAAGTTCTTCTAAAGAACGGGTCTGAGCGATCTCAAAGATCTCCCCGTTAAGACAGCCGCTGCCGATCAAAAGATCCTTGCGGTATTCATTTAAAGTATTTCTGAAGATCCTTGGTTCAGCAGCGATCTCACTGCCTTCGCCCTTGCCCATCTTGCCGCTGAAAACGGCCAGAGTCTTGGTATGGGCGATCGATACCAGCTTGAAAAGATCTTTAAGACCGTTTTTATTCTTGCATAAGACATTGGTATGATAAGCGATCTTTTTGACATAGGCTTTATCATCCTGAAAGTCGGCAAGATCTAAAGCGGTCTTGACCCCTTCCTTTTTGGCATCCTTAAGCATCAGATTAAAGACATCGGCTAAAACACCGGCATCATAATCAGCCCTATGAGCGACTTCTTCATCGTATTCTACACCGTATTGTTTAGCGATATTGCCTAAACGGTATGATCTTCTTTTAAACATCGATCTGGCCAGATCCAAAGTATCGATGACGATATTGTCTAAAGGTTTCTCATTGATCCTTTTTAATTCTTCGTTAAGGAAGCCAAAGTCAAATGACGCATTGTGAGCGACCAAGATCCTGCCCCTTACAAAATCTAAGATCTCGTCCTTGCACTCTTCAAAAGGGCGGGCATCTTTAACATCGCTGTCTTTGATATTGGTAAGAGCGGTAATACTTTCATCAAGCTTGCGTTTAGGATTGATGAAGAAATCCTTTCTTTCTAAGATCGCACCCTTATGCATCAGGACAGCTCCAAATTCAATGATCTTGTCAAAATGGGTACTAAGACCAGTCGTTTCCAGGTCAAAGACGACATATTCAGCATTAGTCAGATCGACATCTTTGGCATTATAGACGATATTAAGTCTTTCATCGACCATGTTGAACTCACAGCCATAAAGGACTTTAAACTTTCGCTCCGGCTCTTTTTTAAGCAAGGAAGCCGCCATCTTTTGGGCTCTTGGGAAAGCCTGCGTGACATAATGGTCAGTGATCGCCACCGCTTCATGACCCATATCAAAAGCCGCTTTGACGATCTCTTCTGCTTCGCAGACACCATCCATCTCCGATTTATTGGTATGAGCGTGAAGTTCGATCCTTTTTTCTTCAGCCTCATCCTTCAAAGAATCATCATATTCCATAAATTCAATGGCATCGACAAAGAAAAGATTGTCATTAGTATAATTATCATGACGGTAACTGCCGTAAAACTTGGCTTTCTTGCCCTCTTTATTTAAAGCCAGAGCTTCTTTATCAAACTTGGCATTCTCAAAAAGCTTGGCGATCATAGCGTTATCGATATCTTTGATATAAAGAGTCTGAATGATCTTGTTGTTTTTGGTGGTGATATTATCGACTTTAAAGATGATCCCCTCGACATAGATATGATCCATCCCTTCATATAGATCATCGATGACTGCCTTTTCATAATTATTGATCTTCGGCTTGCGGTATTTAGGCGTTTCATTTTTGACTTCGACCTTTGGTCTTTCATTAGAAACAGTATAACTGATCTCTTTATTGGCAGCTTCTTTAGTTTCAGCATAAGAAAAAGTGATCGTATCATGATAGCCGATATCATGGAAATAAGCGATCAGATCTTCAAAGTGATCTTTATCTTCTTCATAGTGTTTGACATCATCGTAAGTGATGGCGATCTTGTCATCTTTAAAGATCGGCAAAGCACTCTTAAAAAGACAGTTATGTTTTAAAGAATAGTGTTTGACATAGGAAGTCAGATCGCACAGGGAAAGATTTTCGTTTTCAGCATTTATATATAATGATACTTCCACGTTTAAAAGGCCTTTAAAGTAATCGCTCAGTTCCTCATATAATTCAAAAGGCAAAACATCATTATTAGAAGCCTTGATGATGACTTTATCCTGTTTTTTCAAATAAAGGACATCGATAACTTTAAAGTTTACAAAATAGCGCTCTTTATCAGCAGTATATTCTTTACTCTTTAAGTATTCCTTGATTTCAAACATGCATAACTCTCCATTATTCCCTTAAAACACTCTTTGGCGCTTTGAAAGGCATTAGCGACATTGCTGGGGCCGTTTACCACATCGCCGCAGGCATAGATGCCGTTTATTGATGTTTCATAGTTGTCTGAAACAGCCAGACGGCCTTTATTATCCAAGGTGAAACCCTCAAGATCCTCTGCCTTTACTTTTTGACCGATCGCCATGACGACAAGATCGGCCTTGATGAAATGTTCGCTGTTGGCTACGGCATGAAAGGAAGCTCTGCCGCTTGCATCTTTTTCACCCAGTACCATCTTAATGGCCATGACACCATCTTTATCCACTTTGACAGGATTATTCAATTCGATCAGCTCAATGCCTTGAGCGATCGCTTCAGCGACTTCTTCTTTATTGGCTGGCATCTCTTTGATCGAGCGGCGATAGATGATCGAAACATCTTTGATGATCCTTTTTAAACTGAGTGCACAATCAAGGGCGACATTGCCGCCGCCGACAACCAAAGCTTTCTGATACTTTTTATATTCAGCTTCTTTATGAAGGATATTGAGATCATATAAAAGCCTTAGACCATCTAAACTGTTTTCTTCCCCTTTTATATTCATCTTGTTTGTGGCCATCGTACCTGTGGCGATAACGATGCGGTCGTATTCTTTCTTTAAAGAAATGATCTTTGCAGCGTTCAAGTTTTGACCTAAACTGAAGTTTACCCCTAATTCTTCAAGTTCCATGATAGCTTTAAGGATATATTTTCTCTCTAATCTGAAATCGGGGATGCCTGTTTGCAAAGTACCGCCGCTAAAATCTTCTTTATCAAAAAGCGTGACGCTAAATCCCTCTAAAGCTAAAAGCTTGCTGATGGCCATACCGGCTGCACCAGCACCGATAACGGCGACTTTTTTAAAGTTCGCAGGTTTTTTGACTAACTTTAGATCGATAGCGGAAAGTTCTCTTTCGATCTCTTGTACTTTGATGGGATCATTGATTTTATTTTTGATGCAGTTTCCCTCGCATTGATCTTTAAAGGCACAGATCCTTGAAGTGAGATAAGGAAAAGGATTCTCTAAAGCGATGATCGCTCTGGCCTTATTAGGATCACCTTCTTTATAGGCTTTGATAAAGTCACGGATATGATTGTGTAAAGGACAGCCTTTTTCACATTGAGGCATAGGACAGCCTAAACATTTATTTACTTCACTATTCATCTATTTTACCATTTTTTCAAGTGCATCTTTGGCAGCTGCTTTCTGAGCTTCCTTTTTGGAATGACCGCTTCCTTCGCCATAGACCAGACCGTCGATCTTGACCACAAAGACAAAGTTGGGATTATTGCTGGGACCGGATGCCTCTTTGATCTCATAAACGATCGATTTACGGGAATCGGCTTGAACATATTCCTGAAGTTTCGTCTTATAGTCGATCTCATCTTCTTCTTCATAAGTGTGAATATGTTTATTGATGAGGATCTCTAAAAGTTTAGACACATTTGCCATGCCGGTATCGATATAAACAGCACCGATAAAAGCTTCAAACATATCAGCGATCACGCTGTCACGGTTGCGTCCGCCGGTCTTTTCTTCGCCAGCCCCCAGTTTTAAAAAACGGTTCAGACCAAATTCTCTGACATAGGTAGCCAAAGCCTTTTCACAGACCAGATTAGCTCTTTTAGTCGTCATCTTGCCTTCACTTAAAGGCGGTTCGATCTTAAAAAGCTTGGTCGAGATCCAGATCTGCAATACCGCATCGCCCATAAACTCCAGGCGTTCATTATCGCCTTTGGCAGCTTTATGTTCATTGACATAGGAAGAATGGATAAAAGCCTGCTCGATCAAAGCTTTATTTCGATATTCAATATTAAGTTCGTCTAAAAAATCAAAAATGTCCATACGTTGATATTATACTCTAATCAATATAACTTTGAGAGGCCTTTTTTAAAATTTTCACCTTGAGTTCTAAAGCCTTCTCATCTGTGCTTTGGGCGATCTTTTTGGCATCTTCTTTAGCAGCAGCGATGATCTTGGTATCGCTAAAGATATTGCCCAAGATGAAATCCGGCAGTCCGCTTTGCCTTGTACCAAGAATATCGCCCATTCCCCGGATCTTCAGATCTTCCAAAGCGATCTTGAAGCCATCGTTGGTCATAGTCAGCGTTTTCAGTCTTTTTAAAGTATTCTCGTCTTTAGAATCGCTTAAAAGATAAAAGGTGCCTCGCCTATTGCCCCTTTGGATACGTCCCCGCAACTGATGAAGCTGTGACAAGCCGAAACGGTCAGCATCATAGACGACCATGGCCGTAGCATTTTTAACACTTACTCCTACTTCAACGACAGTAGTCGAGATCAAAATAGCGATCTTACGATCATAAAAAGCCTTCATGATCACTTCTTTTTCACTTGCTGACATCTTGCCGTGTAAAGTTCCGATATTGACTTCAGGGAAGATCTTTTTTAATTCTGCTTCTAACTCATAGACATCTTTGGCTTTGATCATCTCGCTTTTAGAGATGGCAGCCGCAATCACATATATCTGCTCGCCTTTATCAAGAATCGCCCTTAATTCACTAACGATCGGCTTGATATCATTTTTGGAAAAAAGAAAGGTATCACAGCCCTTGCGTTCTTTGGGCATCGTTTCAATGATCGAAACATCCATATCGCCATAGATGGTATTAGCTAAAGTACGGGGGATCGGGGTGGCCGACATCATCAAGAAATCACTGTTTTCCCCTTTGTTTTTAAGCTTTCTTCTTTGCATTACCCCAAAACGCTGCTGTTCATCGGTAATGATCAAAGAAACATCAGCGATCTTCACATCTTCATAAAACAGGGCATGAGTACCGATGACGATATCGAAATCCCCTTCTTTAAGTCTTTTTTTGACCCCTTCTTTATCCTTTGAAGAACCTGTCAAAAGTTCGATCCGGACTCCTAGAACTTCTAAAGCGATCACCAGCGATTCAAAGTGCTGGTAAGCCAAGATCTCGGTAGGAGCCATCATGACACCCTTATGTCCGCTAAGATAGTTGGCATATAAAGCAATAATAGCCACTATCGTCTTGCCCGAGCCGACATCACCCTCTAAAAGCCGGTACATGACTTTATCACTTTGCATATCATCAAGGATCTCTTTGATCGCCTTGGCCTGATCTTTAGTCAGATCGAATTCCAAACTGCTGATAAGCTCATCGATCTTTTTAATATCAAAGACTTTCGGCATTTTTAAAGACTTTTCTCCTCTTAACAGCTCTAAAGCCAGATAGAAGTTTAAAAATTCCTCATATTTAAGTCTGGCCAAAGCTTTCTTTAGACTTAGTTCATCTTGAGGATGATGGATGCTCCTGATCGCTTCATTAAACGAACATAAACCATGGGCTTTGACATATTCAGAAGGTATCATTTCCAGTTCGCTGAAGTCAGTCTTTTTGATAGTAAAATCAATGATCTTTTTAATATCATTTTGACTCATGCCTTCCTTTAAAGGATAGACAGGAATGATGCCAAGCATATCTTTTTTAGCGGCACTGTAATAATTCATGACCGTAACTTTGCGCTCACCTTCGTATTTACCGATGATGATCAGACGGTCATTGATCTTTAACATCTTGGCCCAGATCCTGTTAAAGATCGTCAAAGTCAATTCATATTCATCTTCAACGAGTACTTTGAACCTGACGATGCTTAAATTTCTTTTATAGCGGTAAGAAGAAGGACTTGAGATGATCTCGCCTTCAAAGACGACTCTTTCCCCTTCTTTAAAACTCTTAAAAGGCATGATCTCATACTTTTCATAGCGAAAAGGATAATATCTGAGTACTTCTTCAGAATCATTGATGCCTAGTCTTTTTAAGATTTCTAATCTTTTAGGAGTATATTTAAGTTTACTCAATTCCATATCTCAATTATGAAGCCATCTTATTTTAAAATGCAAATCTTTTTATGAAGCCCTAAAAAAGATACAGCTCAAACTGCTTTTAAAACTCCCTAAAATCAGGGAGCTTTCATATCAATTGTTGGGTATGTTATCGATAGATCTCTTTTCGATGGCCGATCTCAACCACATCGATAATCAGTTCATTATCGAAAATCTCTGCTATAATGCGGTAATCACCAACTCTATACCTCCACAAACCTTTTAAATTACCTTTCAGCGGTTTGCCATATTGCCTTGGATCTATGCAATTTATGAGATTTTTCTCTATCCAGTTAAAGATCAATCTCGATGTCGCTTTATCTAATTTTTTTAAGGTTTTGATTGATGAAAAAGAAAACTTGACTTGATACACTTTTTAAATACCTAATTCTTTGCGAGCTTCCTCAAAAGTATATACTTTTCCATTTCTGACCTCTTCTTTAGCCGCTAAGATCTTTTCAGTAAACTCTTTACTCATCTCTAAATCATCTTCAATATGATCCAAAACTACCTCTCTTATGAATTGTGATAAATTAAGATTATTTATCTTAACATAATCATGGATCAATTTATATTCATCATCATTCAGTCTTACAGAAACAGAGCCCATTTTATTATCCTCCTTTATGTATTACTTGTAATACACATTCATTGTAATACCTTGTTGAGAATAGTTCAAGTCCATTTTGGGCTAAAGATCTTTATATGCTCCATGATGGATCGATATACTTAATTCTATCGATAATTTCTGATAATACCTGTTGATTTACCATTAAATCTAACAGTGTCAAATGATCCTAGATGGCCGCTTATTCAAAGAATATGTCTATAAGTCTTGTGATCAGATCATAATAATACTCATTTAAACCATCATGACTTTGATAATAGGGATCATCAATACCATAAAGAGTCAATGAATAATATTTATCTTCATATTTAAAAGCCATCCGATAATTATAGACTGTATAAGTATATTCCATTCTGACCATCTCTAAATAAATGTTGATACCATTGATGTCGAGAAAATAAGTATAAGCGACATCGTAGTTTCGATCATTACCGATCCTTTCTAAATTGTAGCCGTTTCTGGTGTCACAGGCTGACAAGCTGACTGCATAGACCTCATTTTCTTTGATAGTCCAATAATATCTTTGTGTATAGGTCTTATCATTTCTAAACATGATCGCCAAAGGATTATCATATATAAGGTTATGAAGAGATTCTCTCAGCCCCGATTCTTCAGTGACAGGATTAAGATTAAAATATTCATAAAACTCTTCTTGACTAAGGTCTGACGAAAATCTGAAATATATCTTATCGGCAAATAATTTCATGCCAAGAAGCATTATGATAATCATAATGTCGATGAACACGATCTTTATTTTTTTCTTTAGGGCGCTGTTTTTCATGATAAACTCTATATCTCAATCATCTAAAATATGTAAACAACTCCAGCCGTCCAATTGACATAGATTGTAAGTGCGTACTGACCGATTTTCTGATTGCCAACGCATTTATATCTATCGTTTGTAGTTCCGTCCCGATCAAGGTACTGGTATGCTGTAACCCAGTGATCTCCCATATCTGAACCAAGAATACTTAGCAAGCCGACACATAAAGGATATCCTTGATCAATCTCGGTTTTCGCTACATTAAATGTAGTTAAGCTATAACCAGCTCTATGCCCATCTGCTTGATAAGAATAATCTGTCAAATAATAATTGATCCCTCCACAAACTTGTATTGGTATCGTCCCATTCCTGCCTTTGTCGATATAATTGTAAAGAGTTGTAATAAGTTTGCCTGGATCAGAAGAGCCTTTAGTTCTTATGCTGCTAGGAACATAATCAGAATTTATATAATCTTGGATATACGCTAACATGATGGCTGCCGATATAGTACCACAAATGCCATCTTCTGGATAACCTAATGATGGTGGATAATTTGTTACTGTATTATTGACCCACTTGCCGGAATCATATCTGGTAAATCTATTCTGATCAATACCAGTCCATGTATTATATGCTTTCTTATTCTGCTCGGAATCTTTATCTGATGAAACGATTTTCCTGTTTAGTTCAATAATTTCATCAGATACATTTAAAGGATTAGCAGTTTTTTTCATCAGCACAGACTTATCGACTTGCAAGTAATTGAGAGGACCGCCATACACCCATATACTATTATCATCAAACCCTTGGTACGGGTTATTATCGGATGTGACATCATATTCTGATATAATATGGTTATTTTTAATGACAATAGCATATCCGCTATCAAATTCAATAAGCAGATAATTAGGCTTCAATTCGACATCATACAGTTCGTGACAACCGGTGATGTTTAGTTTTATGGATTCGTCTTGTTCGATTTCTTGTTTCACTTCATAGGCAATTAACCCACATCCGCTAGTTATTTTTTCCTCAGCCGTTATGGTATAAGCAGGAGCTATGCCAACAATCAACAATAAAACTAAAAACATTTTCTTAAAATGATTTAACATTTAATTCTGCTCCTTTCTGTTTTGAAAAAATGACATATCTATAAAGGCACAATCAAAAATAAAGAAAATATAAATCAAAAACCTGCTAAAGCAATCATCTATAAGTCATCCTTAGGAAGATTCTTTTTTTGATAAATCGTCCTTCCTAATTACATTTTATCAAATAAATGTTAATAAAACAGACTTACTTTGCAGATAAAAATATACTATAATTAAAGGTGGAATAAGATTATAAAACCAGATAATTACTACTGATGAAATCAAATATAAAAAGAGGTCTTGACCATAACATTATCTTCAAAAGACAAAGATAATTGGCAAGATCTCTTTTATTAAACCCTATAAATTTACTAAAGGGAATATAACGGTTTATCTTTTAGTGTTCACGTAATCTTTGAATCAGTTTGACTATTTCCATGATCACAACGATCGAAAGGGCTAAGCCCATGGCAACAGCGTAATGATACGGATCAAGCGGAGCTAAAGAGAATAGTTCTGATAAGAACGGCACATAGATAATGAGCATCAATAATGCCAGACCCAAAATGAACGAGAAGATCAAAAATTTATTATTTAAGACCTGTTTAGAGAATACACTGTGGGAACTCTTGATATTGAAGGAATGGAATAACTGGATCATAACCAAAGTGATGAAAGCCATCGTCATACCGATATCATGAGAATCACTATTGCCAATGATGTATGATGTTAAAGTCAGGATACCGATGACAAGTCCTTCAAGAGCGATCTTAAAGCCCATGCCGTGAGCGAAGAACGATTCATTTTTCGGTCTTGGTTTTTCTTTCATGACATTATCGTCAACTTCTTCCATGCCTAGGGCAAAGGCTGGCAGAGTATCAGTAATGAGGTTGATCCATAATAAGTGGATCGGTAAAAGCGGTGTACCCAGTGTCATACCAAAAAGGCCTGACATGGATGCAAAGAAGATCGTGCACACTTCACCAATATTTGATGAAAGTAAGAAATTGACGTCTTTTTTAATATTGGAATAGATGCCTCGACCCTGACGGATAGCTTCGATGATCGTCGCAAAATTATCATCAGTCAGGATCATATCAGCAGCACCTTTAGATACATCGGTACCAGTAATGCCCATCGCACAGCCGATATCGGCGGCTTTTAAGGCTGGCGAATCATTAACGCCATCACCCGTCATCGCCACTACTTCGCCACGAGCCTGGAAAGCTTTGACGATACGCACTTTATGTTCTGGTGCTACACGGGCATAGACACGAATATCTTCAACCTCTTTATCTAACTGTTCATCAGACATCTTATTGAGTTCTTCACCAGTGATCGCTTTTTGACCTTCGCTTAGAATACCAAGATCTTTAGCAATGGCTTTAGCTGTGATCAAGTGATCGCCAGTGATCATGATCGTCTTGACGCCGGCTCTTTTAGCTTTGGCAATGGCATCCTTGACTTCATCACGAGGCGGATCGATCATACCGATAAGACCCACAAAAGTCAGATCTTTTTCGTAATCTTCGCTTATTTCTGAAGTGAGATCAGGATTCTTTTTAACAGCGACAGCTAGAACTCTCAAGGCGTTATCAGCCATCTTCTCATTCGTCATGACCGCTTCTTTAACATCGCCAACACATCTGTTTAAGATGATATCCGGAGCACCTTTAGTGACTTGCAATGTTTCATCGCCCCATTTAGTGATCGTCGTCATCATCTTGCGGTCAGAATCAAAGGCAAACTCTTTAATGCGGGGATGTCTTGTGTCAAGATCTTCTTTGCTTTCGTTAAGCAGACTTAAAGCATATACTACCGCTGTTTCGGTAGGATCGCCGATCGCTTCGACTTTACCATCATTTACTTTGATCGAACCATCTGAACATAAAGTAAAATACTCTAACAGTTCCATCGTTTTAGTGGTGGCATTCTTATCAAATAAACTCTCTTTTTCTTCTGGGGTATAGATGTTGGTAACGGTCATCTTATTTTGGGTGAGCGTACCGGTCTTATCTGAACAGATGACTGTACAAGAACCTAAAGTTTCAACAGATGGCAGTTTACGAACGATGGAATTGTGGGCTACCATCTTGGTAACACCGATCGATAAAACGATCGTAACGACTGTTGCCAGACCTTCCGGGATCGCAGCTACCGCCAAAGCGACCGCTGTCTTAAAGGCATCTAAGATGCCCATGCCATCGATCATCTCAAGTCCAAAGACGACGATACAGATGGCAATACACATAATACCGATGACTTTAGATATCTGTGCCAGCTTTAACTGCAATGGCGTGACTGTTTCATCGCCGTTTTGCAACATATCAGCGATCTTGCCGACTTCGTTTTCCATACCGACACTCGTGACCATGGCCACACCACGGCCATAAGTACATACTGTCGAGGCAAAGACCATATTCTTCTGATCGCCAAGCGGCAATTCGCCTGCCAATACTTCTGCCGTCTTTTCAACTGGCAATGACTCACCCGTCAGAGCACTTTCATCGACCTGCATCTGATATGATTCAATGATCCTGGCATCAGAAGCGATATAATCGCCAGCCTCGATCACTAAAAGATCACCGACACAAACCTCTTTTGAAGGAATGACTATCTTCTTATTATTTCTGATCACCTTGGCATTAGGAGAGGACAGCTGTTTTAAAGCTTCTAAAGCCTTTTCAGCATTAGCTTCCTGATAAACGCCTAAGATGGCATTGATCAATACTACCACTAAGATAATGATACTTTCGATCCATTCATGCGGATCAACGATCACTGAAACCAAAGCAGCGATCAGTAAGATGATGATGAGCGGATCTTTAAATTCCTTCAAGAATTTAATAAATAAACTCTCTTTTTCAGCTTCTTTAAGTTCATTTAAACCGTGTTTGGCTAAACTGGCCTTGACGCCTTCGTCATCAAGACCTTTTGCAAGATCACTGTTTAAACTTTCAGCTACCTCTTCTTTAGTAGAATTATAGAATTTCAATTCAAATCCTCCTCGTATATTAAGTTCGACAGATATATCACCTTATCTGTCATAAGGTCTAAGTCCTATGTTATATAATCCTCTTGTAGGATTATATGCAGGCAAGCTCTTTTCCCTCCTGTAGCTCCGAAAGGA